>SLPW01000149.1 GCA_007131755.1 Myxococcales bacterium
AGAGGAAAAAAATTTTGGGCTGGCCCCCTGCGGTTGAAAAAGTCAGAAAATAGCGTCGGTTAGTGGGGGTTGAGCCATCACAGAGGGGTGTGTTTCACGTGAAACACAGGAGATCGGACGCAAAAAATTTCGCGAATTGTCGACAACGATAAGAGAGGCCCGCTGTGGCGTCGTCGCCGACGGCGTCCGAATTCGATCCTATGTGAAGGAGCCATTGAGAGATGGCCGACAACGAGCACAGGTCCTGTGGCAAGAGCGTCGCGATGAGGCCGATCATGGGACGAATCGCTGCCGCCGCGGTGGCATTTGTGGTCGTCCAACTTCCCGGGGCGGCACAGGCCACGGAGGTGGCGGCGGAGACGACCAGCCCGCTGGCCATGGTCGCCCTTTTGGCGGTGATGGCCCTTCTTCCATTCTTGCTGATCATGGTCACGAGCTTCGTCAAGGTGGCCGTGGTCCTTTCGATCTTGCGCACCGCCATCGGCGCTCAGCAGGTGCCGCCGAATCAGATCATCACCGGCCTGGCCATCGTGTTGAGCGTCTACATCATGGCCCCGGTGGCCATGGATATGTACGACGAGCTGCGCCCCCATATGGAGGCCTACGAAGAAGAGGAGCTGGAGATCAATCTGGAGAATCTGGAGTCCGTCGCCGGTGAGGTGGCCGAGCCCCTGCGCGAGTTTTTGCTCGCTCATGCGGATGAACAGGACCGGCAGATGCTCCATCGACTGGCCGTGGAGATGCGCGACGGAGAGGCCGAGGGCCTGACGGACGAGAGCTTCCTCGTCATCATCCCCGCCTTCGTGGTCAGCCAGTTGCGCCTGGCCTTTATCATCGGATTCATCCTCTTCGTGCCCTTTATCGTCATCGATCTGGTGGTGGCGAATGTATTGCTGAGCCTGGGGATGCATATGCTCAGCCCCACGACGATCAGTCTTCCCTTCAAGCTGTTGCTCTTCGTCCTCGTCGACGGGTGGTACCTGGTCGTGAAGGGGCTGATCCTGGGCTATATGTGACGGACAGAGGGCAGATGACGGAGGACAGAAGACGGAGGTCGGAAGACGGCGATCGAAGAACCGGAGTCAGAAAAGGGAGGTCAAAGAGTATGGAGGAATTCATCCTGCAGGTTGCGAGGGAGGGACTGTTGCTGGTGTTGGTGGCCTCCGCCCCGCCCTTGCTGGCGAGCATGGGAGTGGGGTTGGTGGTGAGCGTGATGCAGGCGACGACGCAGATTCAGGAGCAGACGTTGACCTTCGTGCCGAAGCTGGTGGCCGTCTTCTTGAGCCTCGTCATCGCCGGGCCCTGGATCGGTACCCAGTTGGTGCGCTTTACGCACACCCTATACACCGAATTTCCCGGCGTGATGGGAGGGTGAAGGGCGGGTGGTAGGTGGAGGGCGAGTGGTAGGTGGAAGGCGGGTGGTAGGTGGAAGGCGGGTGGTAGGTGGAAGGCGGGTGGTAGGTGGAAGACGGGTGGTAGGTGGAGGGCGACGACGATGCGGGATGGATGGGATGATTGAGGATTTTATGGCCGATGAGACGCTGCGCCGGGGGATCGAGCAATCGATCTTGCTCGGCGGTCTCGTCGTGGCGCGGCTGATCCCGATCGTCCAGATGGTGCCCTATATGGGTGGGGAGGCGGTGCCCCAGACGGTGAAGATGGGGTTGGCCATCGCTCTGGCCATCGTGGTCTATCCGTCAATCTGGTTGCAGGGCGGGGCGATCCTGTTGCCGGACAGCACCTTCGAGATCGCCATGCTCCTCGTCAAAGAGGTCTTCGTGGGGGTGACCATTGGTTTTGTCTGCGCCCTGAGCTTCGAGGCTCTGCGCATGGCGGGGCAGATCATCGACAATACGGCGGGGCTGACGGATGCCACGACCATGGTGCCTCAACTACCGGATCGGGTCTCGCCGACGTCCAATTTTCTATATCAACTGGCGATCGTCGTCTTCTTCGCCATCGGCGGGCATCGAGTCTTTTTGTGGGCCCTGGCCCGCTCCTTCGAATTGGTGCCGCCCCACTCCTTTATCGATGCCGGCGACGGGCTCGCGCAGCTGGCCTCGTTGGTCCTGGAGTTGACGGCGGAGGCGATCATGCTCGGCGTGTTGATGGCCTTTCCCGTACTGGCCTCCATCATGTTGACGAATCTATTTCTGGCCCTGGTCAACAAGTCGGCGCCTCAGATCAATGTCTTCTTTCTGGGGATGCCGCTCAAGGCGGTGCTGGCGAGCGCCATCGTCTTGTTGAGCCTGGGGGTGATGATGGACCAATTCGCCGATCGCGCCCTGGACGATCTTCAGATCGCCCTGGAGGTGATGGAGGCTCTGGGAGGGGGCGATGAGTGAGAAGACGGAAAAGGCGACGCCGAAAAAGCGGCGCCAGGCACGAAAGAAAGGCCAGGTCGCAAAATCGGCGGAGTTTACGGGAGTGGCGGTGATGCTGGGCGCCATCGCCGTGTTGGTGGCGATGGGGATGTTGATCGTGGAGCGGATGGTGGGCTTTACGCTTCAGTCCATCGAGGTCGCCACCCGGCCCGAGCTCGACGCCTCGGCGGTGGGCCCCTTCATCTACGAGTCCCTCTATGCCATCGGCTGGATGATGGGCCCATTGGTGGGGGTGACCTTCGTGGTGGCCGCCTTCATCACCTACGTGCAGGTGGGGCCGATCTTGACCGTCAAGCCCCTGATCCCCGACGCGAACCGGCTGAATATGGTCAATGGCCTAAAGAAGATGTTCTCCGTGGACAAGCTCGTCGATCTGACCAAGAACGTCGCCAAATTGTCGGCCATGGGGGCGGTGGGCTTTCTGGTGTTGCGACGGGTGATGCCGTCGATGGCCCTGACGCCGAGGGGAAACCTCATGGATGCCACGATGGCGCTGGGTAAGGCGGCGTTGCAGCTTTCGCTCTTTCTGGTGGCAGGTCTGGTATTATTCGGCATCATCGATCTTGTGTGGCAGCGATACCAGCACGAGAAGAAGCTTCGCATGAGCAAGCACGAGGTCAAGAGGGAGTTCAAGGAGAGCGAGGGAGATCCCCTGATAAAGGGCAAGCGAAAACAACAGCATCGAGAGTTGACGCAGGGAGCGGGGCTCAAACAGGTGGAGGACGCCGACGCGGTGGTGGTCAATCCGTCGCATGTGGCCGTGGCGCTGCGCTATCGGGAGTCCGAGATGAGGGCGCCGACGATCGTGGCCTGCGGCAAGGGAGTGACGGCGCGAAAGATCAAGAAGCTGGCCCGCAGATACGGTATCCCCATCGTGAGAAACGTCGACCTCGCAAGAGCGCTGGTGGATGTGGGGCTGGACTCACAGATCCCGGAGGAGTTCTACGAACCGGTGGCAGAGGTGCTCAAATACGTCTATGAACTAAACGAAACTTCATCTAACTGAAACGTACGACCCGCCGGCTGATGGCGGCATCTTTCGGTCGATCCTCGCTTGAAGTAGCGATGCTACGACTGCACTCGGCTCGACCGAAATCTGCCATCCATCATCTCGCCAGTGCCGCGTTTCAGTTAAATTGCGTTCCGTTTGGAGGAATCATGAATCGGCTCAATCAAAAGCAGCGCTGGACCATCGCCCGCCTGGCCTATTGGTATCTTGACCGGGGCCGCCCCACGGAGGCGGAACGGCTCACCCGGGGGCTCATCGCCCTGGACGGAAGTGATGGATTGGCCTGGCAATATTACGGAGAGGCCCGACGGCAACAGGACGATCTGGAAGGGGCGGTCAATGCCTTTCGGGAGGCAGCGAAGCTTCGAGGCGACAGCGCCGAGGTGTGGACAAAGCTGGGGGCGGGATTGTTGCAGCTTCATCGCCGCGATCCAGCCCGGCAGGCCCTGCAGAGAGCCAGGGGTTGCGTGGGGGAAGACGATCGACTGGCCCGACGCATCGACGCCTTGTTGCGGGCCTGCACCCCGGCCGGCTAGAGGCCGGATGCCGGGGCTGATTCCCGGACGCCGGGGCCGGAATCGTAGCCACCAACGCTATCCGCTCTCGGTCAGTATCTACGCGGCTACTTCGACAACATAGCGAACCACTGATCATCATAAGAAGGGGTTTTCGGAGACGATAGCGTCCCCGCTATCGGCAGTACTGCGACGGACTGCGCGGGACTGCCGATGCGCGGGAGCACATCGTCTCCGAAAGCTTTATTTTTCAGCCCGAAAGTGGATCCGTATCCAGTGCGCCACAGGGGAGAAAGACTGGACAGCTAGCCCGTCAAATCGCTTATCAGGTCCGGCAATTGCGAAGAGATCACGGGCATGCCGTCGTCTTTGGACAACGCCGCCTGTGCCCCGGTCTCTTCGGCGATGGTCTCCAATTCCTGGCGAGGTCGGCCGGAGATGATGATGATGGGGGCGTGGCTCAGACCGGGCAGGGAGCGAATTTCACCGACGATATCGCCGTCGGGAGCGTCGGGGAGATTCAGATCGGTGATGATGAGATCCGGAGCACCGGAGGCGACGGCGGCTGAGATCTCGTCGAATCGCTCGCAGCTTTTGACGTCATGGCCTTCGGCCTGGCAGACCATGGTCAGCATCTGGATGACGAGGGGGCTGTCTTCGATGATCAACACGTCGGCCATGGAGTGTTTTTCCTGGACTAAGAGTGAGGGAGCAGTTCCTCGACGACGGAGAGGAGTTTTCCGCCGGCGATCTCGCCCTTCAACAGGTAGCGGTCGACACCGGCGTCGAAGGCTTCCCGGGCCATTTTCTGATCGTCGACGCTGGTGAGCATGATCACCGGGAGGTCTTCTGTGGACTCGTCGGAGCGCACGGAGGCCACCAACTCCGTACCCGTCATGTAGGGCATTTGCATATCTGTGATCAAGAGGTCGAAGCCATTGTCTTTCAGATGTCGAAGGGCGTCCTTTCCGTCCGTGGCGAGGACGATCTCGAAGGGTCCTTCGGAGAGAACGAAGGCGATGGAGGCGGCGACGGTCTCGGTGTCCTCGGCGACCAGGATGCGTCGCTGGCGTCGCCGGGTGCGGCGCTTGACGACGGGGGCCACCGATAATAATTCACGCACCCGTCGAAGCAATTCCCCGCCGCCGATGGCTCCCTTGATGAGATAGTCCGTGGCGCCGGCGTCCATCCCCGCCTGGCGTTCCTCCGGGTGGTCGAGGCTGGTGAGCAGGATGACGGGAAGCTTGCTCCACTGCTCGCTGGAGCGGATCATCTTTGTCAGGGCGATGCCGTCCATGCGGGGCATATCCACATCGGAGACCACCAGCGAAAAGGGTTTTTCCTGCAGCATCTGGATCGCCTCCTGTCCGTTGGAGGCGATCTCGATGGGGACCTCCAGCTCGGAGAGGATGAAACCCACGCTGGCGGCGATGGTATCTACGTCGTCGACGATGAGGATGGGTTGTTCCAGTCGCAGATCTGGCGATGACGCATCGCGCTTTGACTCGATCTGTGTTGTCTGGGGTGGTTCGTCAGCGGTCTTCGGAGCAGAGCTGGAGTCTACGGTCGAAGGACGGCCGTGGGAGGTGTCGCCCAATATATCGAGGATCTCTTCGGCCTCATCGCGGTTGGACAAAGCCGGGGGATTGCTATTGATCGCCGCCTCCAGAAGAGCGAAGCCACGAAGGATCGTCTTCGTCGGCCACTGCCGCTCGTCGGGGTCGATTTTCGCCATGGAGCTGAGCGAATTCTCCAGGGCTGCGCTGAGTTCGGCGATATCTTTTAGTCCCAGCATGGCGGCGGAGCCACGGATGGCGTGGAAATGATCCATCGATTGCTGAAGAGCCTGCTCGCTTCCCTTGTCGCCGAAGATGCCCATCAGGGAGATGGAGAGGCCGCGAAGACGCTTAGATGCGTCTTTTTTGAAGATGGCCAAGAATTGATCGAGGCCCTGAGCGTCGTCGCCTTCCGCCCTGTCCTCGGCCTCCGAAGTCGATCCGGGGTCGAGAAAATTTGCCAGACCCGAAAGCCCGTGGACGAGCATGAGCAACTGCTCGTCGGCCTCATCGACGTCGCGTGGTTCCAGATGGTGGAGAAATTGCTCGAGTCCGGTAGCGACGTCTTGCATTCCCGCCACGCCGTCCATCTCAGCCAGAAGCGCGAAGCGTCGGCGCAACTGATCGATTTGTTGGCGAAGATTCGTCACGACGGTGCTCCTGGGCCATTGCGATTTGCCTGCGCCATCATACGCCGCCCCAGGGATGGTAGCAATGGACCGCAGTGCGATCAGTGTGATTATCGGTAGTCGGTTGCAGTTTCCTTGCCCATGCCCATGCCCATGCCGTTGCCCGCATTTTCGATCTGTTAGCGACGAACGTGTCGGGACCAGGTAGAGTTCAAGTGCTTGCCGACCTTCTCTGCGGCCATTATCGAAGCACGTATATTCATCGTAACACAAAGGCGGGCATGGGCGGGGGCGAGGGCATGGGACGAATTGAACGTTTGGAGTGGTTTGACCGATCATCGCCGATTACACAGCAGTGCGATGGTTGCGTCGGCAAACGAAAAAACCCCGCCGAAAGACGTTCGGCGGGGTAGATTCTGACCGGATCTTCACCGAAGCATCAGGTGGAGGAGTCGGGCTCGACGATGGCCTGAATTCGCCATCCTTCGGAGCTGGGACGGGAGACGGTCTTGATATGTACGTCGTACTCTTCCTCAAATTCTTCGATGATCTCCTGCAATCGCTCGACCCAGCGGTCCGTATAGGAGCGTTCACGGCCACGCATGCGCATGACGAATTTGACCTGATTGCCTTTTTGGATAAAGCGCTCCGCACGGCTGAGCTTGACATTCAGATCGTGGGCTTCCGTATTGGGACGAAATTGAATGGTCTTGAGCTGGGTGCGGCTGGAGCGAGAGGCAGCCTTTTTCTTGGACTGCTCGTACTGGTATTTGCCGTAGTCCATGATCCGGCACACCGGAGGGCGCGCCTTGGGCGCAACTTCCACCAGATCGAGCCCGAATTCCTCGGCCTTCTCACGACCCTCTTCGGGAGTCATGACGCCGATCTGTTCGCCGTCGGGATCGATGACGCGAATCTCACGAGCGCGGATATTGTGGTTTACTCGGTGCGACGAATCGTCGCCACGGCTTCGGTTTCTACTGTTGATCTCGGACCTCCTGGACAGAATTCGCAAAAGCGCTTGGACGAGTCGAATATCGTACCGTGAGCTACTCAATCAAGAGACAACATTCCTGTCAATGGTGATTATTCCAGTGCTCACGATGGGTTAAATTTAGCACAGCAAATCAGGGTCCTCAAGGCGTAGAACGGAGGTCGGAGTTCGAAAGGCGGAAATCAGAGGCTCGAAATTGGAGGCCAGCCGGTATCATTTCAAGAAAACTCGTCGCAATCCTGGCGAGGTATTGCACGATAATTCGTAGTTGGATGCCTCCAGATGGCATCTATTCCAATACCAGAGAGATGGCGAATCGGTTGGCGCACCGGTGGTCACCACCGCAACTCCACTCTAGATCCTGCGGATCCGTTCCTTCCGGGTCTTCTGTATAGACGATATTGAGATACAGCGGTGCACCGTCAGCAGGAGGCTCGAATTTGCAGCGGAACGTACCGGGGGAGTTCAATCCACCGAAAAGAAAGGAAGAATTCGCCATCGTCTGACGAAAGTAGCAACGCTGTGTGCCCATCTCTTCGGTGATGGCGTTGAGGTCGAAATCACCGGGGCATTTCGAAATCGTGAATATCTTGGTTCCCGTGCTGGCGATACCAAACTGGGGCTCTTCGATGGATATGCTCGCCTGAAAGGTGTCCGACATATCTGCCGGAGGGACGAAACGCATCGCCGCGTAGTGGTCCTCTCGCAGAAAGAATTGGCGCGCGTTCGGCGTACCTGGCCAACCTACGAAGACATCTTCGTAATCGCCGCAGTCTTTCGTGTCATCGTTGTAGATGCAGTCCGTCTGTTTCTGCCAGTGGTCGGGTCGTCGACCCGTGCAATCGAGTGGTTCCGATTGCTGTACGGTGATCTGGAACGGCTGGGTTTCATCCGTCGAGCCATCTGCGGAGTTCTCGCAGCTCAACTGGACCGTCCCCCCCGTCGACCCCAGTGAAATGTCGAGAGAACCATCGGTGTCAATGGTCGCGCCGACCCATTCGCTCAGATCGCCGAGGGCGGTGCAGGAGGTCGTGTTGGAGGTGGACCAACTGATCCGGAGCGTCGCTCCTTCGTCGACCTCCAGATCCTGGGCCGACTCGGTGGGACCATCATCGATCTGGAAGTCAAAGGAGTCGATCGACGCGGGCTCGCAAGGCTCTTCGGCAGAGCAAGGCTCGGTGGGGGAGACACAGAAATCTTCCTGGCACTCGAGGTCGCCGTCGCAGGTGTTATTGGGATAACAGGGCTGGTCGAGGCCCCCGGCAGGCGGGAAACAAATGCCTTGCTGGCATTGCAGGTCGTCTTCACAACTCTGATCGGAGTCGCAAGGCTGGCCGAGTGTTCCTTCGGGCTCGACACAGATGCCGTCCTTGCACTGGAGATCGGCCTGACAGGAGCCGTCGTCATAGCATGGCTGATCGAGCTCTCCTTCCGCTTCGCCACATCCCAGTGTTGCCACGATCATCGCGAGAAGAAGCCAGAGCGCGAGGATTGGGAGGAGATGACCGGGTCTTTTGATATCCGCATGTAGCATTCGCGTTCTCCACGTCATTTGAGTGCCATCGGAGGAAT
>SLPW01000556.1 GCA_007131755.1 Myxococcales bacterium
CGCCATTTTTGAGAAGACTCGACAATGGAGAATGCCGTGCAGTGCAAAAATCCCCCCCAGATACTCGCACAGCGCCGATGCTGAAGGGCGCTCTCTTTGCCGTAGCCCCTCGACGATGCTAAGGCATCGCCTCGTTTCGACGGTTTCGAACTCGTCGCTCATTCCTCGCCGAAGACGGCTCAGGACTTCCGCCGAGCACATCTAGCACCGAGAATCGTAATTCCGATGACCGAAAATTCTCCCCACCCTTCGCCTGAACAGGACAATCCGGAACACCATCGACAGGGACCCAAGCCGTTCTGGAAGCTCGTTCCGTTGCCCCGGCTCATCGGGCTTATCGCCGGGCCCCTGGTGTTCACCCTGTTGATGTTCGGCACCGGAATTTCGGGGTTGTCTCCCCAGGGGCAGGCCGCGGCGGCGATCACGTTGCTGATGGCCATCTGGTGGGTCACGGAGGCCATTCCCATCTACGCCACCGCGCTGGTTCCGGTGGTACTCTTTCCCGTTACGGGGGTGTTGCCCGTCGGCGAGACGACGCGCAACTACGGCCACGAGCTTATCTTTTTATTTCTGGGCGGATTCTTGCTGGCCATCGCCATCCAGAAGTGGAATTTGCACCGGCGAATCGCTCTATTCATCGTCCATCTCTTCGGCACGGAGCCAGCGCGACTGGTGCTGGGGTTTATGGTGGCCACCGGGTTCTTGTCGATGTGGATATCGAATACGGCGGCGGCGATGATGATGGTTCCCATCGGGTTGGCGACGATCAGTCAGTTGACCCGCCTGCTGAGTGAGTCGGGGAGCGGCATCGATACGTCGCCGGGACAATTTCATTTTGGAATGGCCCTGATGCTGGGCATCGCTTATGCGGCGTCCGTCGGGGGGGTGGGCACCATTATCGGGAGTCCGCCGAACGCCATCTTCGTGGGCTACGTCTCGCAGATCCACGAGGTGGAGATCTCCTTTTTGCAGTGGATGCTCTACGGGGTGCCCATCAGCGTCATCGGATTGCTGGGGGTGTGGTGGTATCTGACCCGATTGGCGTATCCCGTAGAGGCGACGAAATTTCCGGGGTTGAACGACGTCATCGAATCGGAGAGGGAACAGCTCGAGGAGCTGCGAGGGCCGGAGGCGAAGGTGATGGTGATCTTCGCTCTGGTCGCAGGGTTGTGGATTTTACGTGGCCTGCTTTCGCCTCTTCTCGACGATGTGGGGCTGGGGGGCCTCAACGATACGACGATCGCCGTCTTCGGTGGGCTGTTGTTATTTCTGGTGCCGGCCAATCTCGAAGAGCGCAAATTTCTATTGGACTGGGAGGATACGAATCATGTCCCCTGGGGGATTTTGATCCTCTTCGGAGGAGGGTTGGCCCTGGCCAATGGCATCGAGGAGAGCGGACTTGCGGGGTGGCTCGCCGAGAGTCTGCACGCCCTGGAGGCAGCGCCGCTGATCTTGATATTGGCCGCCGTTGCGCTTCTGGTCATCTTCCTCACGGAGGTGACGTCGAATACGGCGACGGCGAGCATCTTCGTGCCTGTGGTGGCCGTGGTGGCAGTGGTTGTGGGGGTTCATCCCTGGGTGTTGATGATCACCGTCGTCACCGCCGCCTCCTGTGCGTTTATGCTTCCCATCGCCACGCCTCCCAATGCGGTGGTCTTCGCCTCGGAATACGTGTCGATGCAGGATATGATGCGCGCCGGCATCTGGTTGAACCTGGCCTTTGTGGCGCTCATTGCACTGGCCGCCTACTTCTGGCTGCCCCTGGTCTGGGGAGTGTAGGATGGCGGGTTGTTTCAGGATTAAACGATAGCCGTAATACAGTGAAACGCATTTGGCCCTGCGCGAAGGGAATCTGGAGGGATAACGGTTGGTATATTGATTGCATCGATTGGGGACCGGAAGCCAGTCAGTACTGACGATACCCCAGACCCCAACACGTAGAAGATGAAAGATATGACCAACGTACTCCTTGCCGTATTCGCCGTGGGATTTTTGATCTTCGTCGCCGCCAGCGCCTTTGGGTTCGGCCCCGGTGGGCTGAGCACAGAAGAAGTGGAGGAGGCGAAGGAATTGCTCGCAAATGACGAGGCGAAACTCGTCGACGTACGTACCCCCCAGGAATTTGCCAATAACGGCATTTCTGGGGCGATAAATATTCCTCTCCAGGAGATGGCAGGTCGCCTCGACGAATTTGGCGACGAGGACCAACCGATCGTAGTCTACTGCCGAAGCGGGGCCAGAAGTGATCATGCCCGCCGAATATTGGAGAACGAAGGATACGAAGAAGTATACGATCTGGGGGCCCATCGCACAGCGCACCAGATCGTTCAGGAAGCGAAATCCCAGTGAACGAGGTAGCTCGAGATGAAAGATCGACCATTGAATGATCCCGGCGCATTCTGGGACGAGAAATTCGACGGCCCGGACTATCGCTACGGAAAAAAGCCCAATGCCTTCGTCGCCGAGGTGCTGCCCGATCTGGTGGAGCCGGAAGCGAAGGTATTATGTGTCGGCGATGGGGAGGGAAGAAATGGCGTCTGGTGTGCCCGTCAGGGCTACGAGACGACGTCATTGGAACCATCGGCGGTGGGGACATCGAAGATCAAAGCCCTCGCCGCGGAGCAGGGCGTCGAGTTGGAGGTCATCCAGGACAGAATGCCGAGCGACGAGATCGACGAGGCAGCCTTCGACGTGGTGGTGCTGACCTACGTGCATGCGCCGGAGCCGATGCGGCGCCAGATCCACAGCGCCTGTCTTCGGGCCCTTCGCAGTGGCGGGGTGGTGGTGTTGGAGGGCTTTACCCCCGACCAGCGTCGTAATGACAGGACCAGCGGAGGTCCCCCGAAAGAGGAGTTGATGTTCACCGCCGAGATTCTTCGAGACGACTTCCGGGGAGCACACCTCGAGCTGTTGTCGGAGATGACGGTGGAGCTCGCCGAGGGCGACGGCCATCGAGGGCCGGCGGACGTGGTGAGGATGATCGCCCGCAAGCCAGCTCAGTAAAAGACGATGACCGTCACCAGAAAGAGTAATAATAAGGTGATCGGCCAGAACAAGACCTTGGGGATGAGGTTGTCGGCGTAGTCGACGATGGGAGCGTCGATGTCCGGGGAGTTGACCAGATAGCCATTGACGGCGCCGGCGATAATCATGAAGTAGGTCACGAAGTAGAAATACTCCAGATACATCAATTCATCGGCGATGAACCGGCGTCGTGCGTCGATATGGGCGACGATGAGGGCGAAGAAGATGGCCGTGACCACGCCCAAGACCTTGACGGCTTCGAATCCGAAGGCCGTCGCCTTCTCGCGCTTGCGGGTCTCCAGCATGGCCACGGCAAACATAAGCGCCAGGGCGATGACCAGAGGGATCTGATGGGAGAAAAAAGCGTCCACCAGCCGACGCTGAACGACGATATGATATGTCAACTCCGGGAAATGCCCCCGGGTCGAGCGGTCCACCGGTCCCACATCGGCCCCGTAGTTATGATAGCGAAAGGCGAAGAAGGAGCGATGAACGTCCCAACCCAGAGGAACCAGGTCGTGTTGAAGGCCTGGCAACGCTCGGGGATAGATGGGGGAATAGGCCTGAAGATCGGGGATGATAATCACGTGGCGGTCGAATTCGGAGTGCCATAGCCGAAGAGGGAGCTTGCGCACATCCAGTGGGAACCAGGAGATGTCCGTTGGGTTATGGAGGGTAGCCTGAAACGACCATCCCACGATCTCCGTATTTGCCTCGCGATAGCGCATGACCTCCTCAAAGACCACCTCTTGGTCGATGGCATCGGGAAAGGTGATCCCCCGCTGGAGGTCGTCGTGATCGGGGATGAGATAGCGACACCAGATCAGGCCGGTGGCCTGGAAGTGATGGGGACCGATCACTTCGATGCTCTCCAGAACCAGGCCTGCGGGTACGATGTAGGGAGTGACGTGGTAGCGCTCTTCAATTCCAGCGGTGTAGTCGCTGACATAGCGATCGGTGGTCTCCGGATCGAGGAGGAGCATCGCGTCTGGGGGATCCTGTTCGACTTCGAGGCCGGCCAGGGTCCAGACGCGTCCGATTCCGATGATGAAGCCCAGAGAGATGACGATGCTGGCCATCCACAGGGAGCGACGTGAAAAGTGTTGCCAGCCAATGAAGGCCATCAGGACCATCAAGACAGTGATCAGAGTGGCGATGGTGATCGTGATGTGTCGATGTCTGTGGGCCAGCCAGTCTCGGGGAATCTCGATGTCGTAGGCCACGACGGCCAGCATCCATTCCGTCTGGGCGATGGGGGTATGAAAAATGTGGGCCCATTGATCGACTGCGGGATCGTAGTAGCGAAAAAAGCCCGTATCGCCCCGAGCGACGACCTGCGAGAATCGATGGAATTCGTCGTCATCGCGAAGTTCGGCGACCTCGTCGATCCCGAGCTCGGCGAGGACGAATTCGCGCTGGGGATGGACGATGAATTCACCGGCCTGGGTGGTCACCATCGTATATCCCACCCGTCCCAATCCCAGACGGGTCACGATCTCCCAGATGTCGCGAATCGAGTAGTTGACGCAGGCCATTCCATCGGGCTGCGTTGCTTCCGAGAGGTGGATATGGGCGCAGTATAATACCACCACTTCCTCGCTGACCTCGGCGAAGAAGGGTTCGAGCCAGCCTTCTTCTTCCAGGGCGTCGTGGTACCACTGGGCCTCGGGAATGTGCGCGGCGTAGTCGTAGCGATCTTCGAGAGCCACCATCCGGTGGCGGTCGTTGAGGCGGATCATATACCGCGACAGGAGTCGGGTGTCCTCATCATAGGCGTAGGGGGTAAACCCGATGCCGATGCCGAAGATATCGGGCTGTTCGTCGACGACCTCTTCGAGGCGGGCCTCGATGTCGGAGACCGTGGGCTCTGTATCTTCAACCCATTGCGCCAGGTCGTCAGCCGTGGTGGAGGTGGCGCGCAGATCTTCATCGAGGCGCTCGGCGGCCTCGTCACCATTGGTCTCCATATGGACCAGCCATTCCTGGACGCGTTGTCTCTCGATGGAATGAGCATTCCACATCATCAACCCAGTCACCAGCGCGGCGAAGAGGGTCAACAGACAGGCGGCGAAGAACAGGATGCGCGCTGGTCCGTAAGCGGGAATCATAGCGCCTTCCCCCGTACGTGAGAGCAGTGCATATGGACATTTCCCCCCCGCAGGATGAGATGATTCGGTGAATGAGGAGACTTAAAACCTATTCACCAACGGCGATGAATCGAAGTTGTCCGGTCAGCGCTTTGGGGAGCTCCAACGCTGTATCGCCCAGTGTCCGAGGGCGGCGACAAGGAATAGGCCCAGCCCCGCCAGGGGGTAGACGCTTTCGGTGCTCAAGCCGTCTATGCCAAAGGCCGCCCGGTACAAGCTGGCGGCGATGATGACCACGGTGATGACGACAAATAGGGAGGGGACCCAGGGATAGCCGGTGGCCCGGTAGGGGGCGTCGTCGCCGTCTCTATTTCGAATCACGAAGAGGGCCACCACGGTCAGCGCTCCCATCAAGAACATGGCGATGCTGGTGAGCTCCAGCAGCATCTCGAAGGTGCCGGTGAGGACAAAGAGGACCGCCACAACCCCCTGCAACAAGAGGGCGCGAGCCGGTGTCTCAAAGCGGTGGCTCAGGGTTCCCATCGAAGTGGCGAGGGCGTCGCGACGGGCCATGGCCCACCCCACCCGTCCTCCGGCGAGGACGGTGGCGTTGAGAGAGCCGATGAGGGCGATGGCGATCAGGGCCGTGACCACCCAGGTCGTCCAGGATCCGGCGATGGCGTCGGCCGTGGCCGTGCCGGCCTCCATTACATTTTGTAGGCCGTCGATTCCGAGGACGAATACGAAGACGGCGGCCAACAAAAGATACAGCGCTGTGATGGCCGCCGTTCCCCCGAGAAGGGAGACGGGGATGGTCTTTTCCGGAGACTTCATCTCGCCGCCGACGTAGGCGATGGCGTTCCAGCCGGCGTAGGCGAAATAGATGGCCAATACGGCGCGTCCGAAGGAAACCAGAGGGGATTCCTCGGAGGGAGCTGCCACCTCCAGGGTGGCGGGCTCCATGGTAAGAAAGATCGCGAGGGCCGCCACCGCCAAGAGGGCCATGGGGATGCCCGTAAACACCATTTGAGCCCCTGCCGAAAATCGGGTGCCCACAATATTCAATCCCGTCAGGGCGGCGATGATGACGACGGCTGCCAGGCGGGCCACCGTCAATTCCAGGAAGCCCAGACTCCACAGCACTTTGTGGGGGTCGATTTCGGCGACGGGACCGAGCAATACGGGGAGTTGAAATTCCGCAAGAGGCACGGCCATGGTAGCCACGGAGCCGGTGAAAACGCCTACAAATAACAACCATCCGGCCCCGAAGGACAGGGAGGGGCCGAAGGCCTCGCGCAAAAATACGTAGTCACCACCGGCGCGGGGAAAGCGCGTGCCGAGTTCGGCATAGGCCACGGCCCCGCTGAAGGCGATGACGCCCCCGACGACCCAGGCCAACAGATATAGTCCCATCGAGGGCAGGTGGGTGGCTACCTGCGGAGGCACGATAAAGATGCCGATGCCGAGCATGGAGCCGACGACGATAGCCAGGCCGCCGGCGGTGCCGATGACCCGCGGTTGTGCATCGCCGTCGGCCTTCGACGGTGGATTCTCAGTGCTCATAGATCAATTGGTGGTGCCGACGACGATATATTGGCGTTCCAGTTGTAGTTGGTGAACCTCGGCGTCGAAGCCGCCGGCCTCCAACTCGTCGATGACGACCTCCGGGGCCAGTCGATGCTCTACCGGGGGGCCGACGGGAGAATCCTCGTGGAAGTCGACGACCCACACCGAGCCGTCGTCGGTCAGTCGTTCCAATAGGTGAGCCGAATATTGGGCCCGATTCGGGATGTGGTGCCAGGTATTGACGGTGATGATGCGATCGACGGAGGCCTCCTCGAGGCCGGAGCCGTCGCCCGTGGCGAGGACGGTCTCCACGTTGTCCAGCTCCAGCTCTTCGGCCATGTCGTCGATGTAGTCGAGCATCGATTGTTCGATGTCCACGGCGAGCACCGTGCCCTCTTCGCCCACCGCTTCGGCCAGATGGGGAATGAAATATCCCGTTCCGGCGCCGATGTCGGCGACGGCCATTCCCTCTTCGATCTCCATGGCTTCGATGATGGCCTGTGGCTGCTGCCACTCGTCGCGTGCGGGGTCATTCCACCGCTGGGCGTATTTTTCGGGGTCGTCAAAGCTATGATCGTGGTGATCGTGGCCGTGATGGTCGTCATGGCCGTGATGGTGGCCCTGGTGCTCTTCGTCGGCTGCGGTTTCGTCGATGACCGCTTCGTCGTGGTCGGCGTGCTCGACTTGCTCGTGTTCAACGCTCTCGTCGGGCCGTTCATCGTCAGCGGCCGGGGAGCTGGAGCAGGCGGCAGCCGCCGGGATCAGGGCGCACAGAGCCAATAGGGCGATGGTTCGAGAGCTCGGTCGTAGAGTGAAACCGGTGATCATGGTCACTTCCTGCGATTGTAGAATAGGGATGTAAGGGATGATGAACAGAACTGCTGGAGGAGTCATTACACTCCAGTCCGGAGGTGGGGCAAGCAGTGATCATGCCAGCCGCCGGTCACGGCGAGGATAGGTGCCGTGGCAGAAGGCGCCAAATGAGCGAGCATCTGCTTATGCGGCGGGGGCGAGAGCGAGGTGGTGGCCGAGCAGGAGAAAATAAGTTTTGCCCCGCCGAGAATCTGGCGAGGTTGTTATGCTGTGAAACGAATATGAAACATTTTTGAACCGACGGTGGCCGGAAATGTCGCTGCCACAGGGGAAGGGCGGGTCGCTACAGTGAGGAATCCAGGGCGCGGCGCAGATCGAGGATATATTCCGCCAGCTCCACGCGATCTATATCCTTGAATTCCGGGAAGTCGCGCATCGCCGTGTCGTGGATTCCGTCTTCCAGGGTATCCAGGATGCCACTGACGGTGGGTCCGTTGCTCCACTGATCTTTTGGGGAATCGAAGGCGAAGCCGGCCTCCAGATGGCCATCGCCATCACCGTCTTCGCCGTGACAACTTGCGCACATCTGGGCGTAGACCTCGGAGATATCGTATTCGCGATCGTAAGGAGGGGGTCTGTCGTAGTCCGACAACTCGTCATCCGAGGTGTCAGGGGAGAGAGGTGTTTTGTCCTCTTCGCTCTGCGGGAGCGGCTCCTCGTTTGTGGGAGGGTCGTTGTCATCGACATGGGTCGTGGCGGAGGCGTCGTCGGCCACCGGCGTCGAGCATCCGGCGGCGAGGAGGAGGGCGAAGAAAAGGGGGAGGGAGCGGCGAGATGCTGTCATGGACAACTTCCGAGGTGTTAGGGAGTAGGAGCGCCAGGGGAGCTCCTTCGATATATTGGTTGTATTATCAGGGGCTTTCGATGGCAACTGGCCGTGCCGGATCGATTGAGCGGGATTCGATCTTCTGGGAGGCCTCTTCCAGGCGATAAGTGGTATGCCAGGTCACGAAGAGGCTCGACGACATCATGAGGACGGCGGCCACGACGGGGTGGAGGAGGCCGGCGGCGGCGACGGAGATCCCGACGATATTATAGGCCGTGGCAAAGCGAAGATTGAATTGCACCG
>SLPW01000124.1 GCA_007131755.1 Myxococcales bacterium
AGGATCGCCGGCGTCCGGTGCGGAAAGGGGCAGGCAGACACCGCTGCTGGAGAAGAACCCACCGGTGGACGCACACTCGTGATCATCGGGGCAGTGAGCATCGGAGGTGCATTCGCGCTCGCCAGTACACCCCCACATTGCGAGCACCAAGAAGGTAGCCGTCGACCAAAGAAAGAAGTAGTTGACGGGGCGCTTTAGAGTATGTCGAATGTTCATAGGTATCATCGTGACACAGATGCAGTGGTGAGGGGTCAAGAAGGGGCTACAATCAGGGGATTTGTCAGAATCGGCCGTAGAGCTCGAAACCGGAAGTCGTGATGCCGAGGCTGAGGCTGGGCTCGTCTTCCCCGGAGGAGCTCAGAAGAGAGTAGATGGTCATCCCCGCGCCGGCGCTCAACGCCAGGGCACCCACCCCGTAGGTGATTTTTGTGAGGCTTCGTGCCGAATCGGCCTCGTCGCGAAGTTCGTCCATGCGCGCGAAATCGCCGTCGTCGCGGGCAGCCTGCATCTGTTGGGCCCGCTCCGTGGTGCGGCCCTCTCGGAAGACTCCGACGCCGATGAGGAGGCCTCCGAGACCGCTCATACCCAGACCGGGATATAGAAGTGAGCTTCGCGAGGAGTCTTCGTGGATCGACTCTTGTTCGCCGGCGAGTTGGTCAGCGCGAAGCTGGATCGTTTCTTCCACACGCTGGCCGTCGTCGATGCGTACACTGAGGTTCTCCGTTTCATACCCCGGGTGCGTCGCCCGGGCGCGGTATGTCCCGGGCTCGACCTGCTGCCACTGGGAGCAAGTCCAGGGTTGACCGTCGACCTCGAGGGTCAACTCCCGGGGGGTACATTCAAAATAGAGTTCGCCCGGTTCGGAACAGGTGTCGAGTCGACCCCTCAACTCGTCGCGTTCCCTTTGTACATCGTCACTGAGGTCACCCATTCGCCCCACTTGTTCATAGACTTGCCGGGCGGCACTACATTGGTTGAGGTCGACCTGGGCATTGGCGAGGCGAAGGTGGATTCTGGGATGGTCAGCGAGTTCAGCGGCGGCGGCCCACTCTTCGGCCGCTCGTTGATGGTTACCCCGCTCTTCAGCCTGATTGGCGTTATTGATATGCCCTTCGAGACGCTCCATCTGCTCCGGTGTCAGATCAGCGGCGGCAGTACCGGGAGCGAAGACTCCCAGGGCAAAGCATACCAGGCTGAGCAGGGCCATCGGGAAAGCTGAGCGTTTCGAAAATGGGATAGCAAACATATTCGGCACCTTCCGAAGTTATGGATCTAGATCAGAGCAGAGAGTAGAGGGGGGGTCGCTCATCGAAGTCAGCAAAGTGCTGAACCACAGGAGTATTGGAGATCCCGAATCGCAGGTCCAGAGCGTAAAGGGAACTCTCAGAAATACTCAGAATTACGGCGGGGTCGTTTCAGTACTGCTGTTTCAGTATTGCTGGACGCTCGGGATCTGGCGATGACGGAAGCGGATGTGGGGAGAGAGCTCAATCCAGGTAGCGGCGCAGCATATCGTCGATGTCGTCGCCGTCGTCGTCGTCAGGCTCAGCAGGAGTGGGTTGTGGTCGAGGGGGGGGAGGGGAGGGTCTGGGGGGCGGAGAAGAAGCTTGTGATGAAGGCGATGGAAGCTCCCGCAAGCGCATTCGCAACCTCATGGTGCTAGATTCGTCGTCGCGAGCGTCGAATTCGGCTCCCAATTCCCAGGTCTCCGTTTCGTAGCCCTCTTTTTTGATCTTCAGAACCTGGGGAAGGTTGTCGTCGTCGAAGTAGATATTCAGCGTTGTTTCGCCCACCTCGGTCCCATCTGCGTAGACCGTCGCCCCAGAAGGATCGGTGCCAATGGATACGGCAATGGACGTTGAATCGTCGTCGTTGAGTTCCTCGGCATCTTCGGAGTCCGCCGCGGCGCCCTCTTCTTGCTGCGGTGGGATCTCCTGAGGGAGTTCCTGCGCGACGGCCAGGTCCTGATCCGATGCTTCATCAGGCGGTGCGTCGTCGCTGTCGGAGAATACGAAGACGGCGGCGAAGGCGATGCCCAGAAACACGACGAACCCGGCAGATAGCAGGGCGATAGTGGTAGGTGACGGTCCAGTGCGACGGGAAAAATCGTCGGTGGCGACGGGGCTCGTCGCCCGTGCGAGTTTTGGGTTCGGCGGTGTGGAATCCATCGCCGAAGGGGTGGCCTGCATCGTCACGTCTTCGGAGTCGATCAGGGCCGTGGCGTCGTCATTATCATCGACGAGCATCAGGTCGTGCTCGGCGAGGGAGATGGTCTCGTCTGGCGGATCGAGGACACCGAATTTGGTCGTGTCTACATCATCGAGGTGAAGGTCGGATGGGGCGTCTTCGGGCACGTAGATTTCGTGCCCCGGAGCCTGGCGCAACACTTCGAACGCCTCGGTGGGATCGGACGTCGCGACTCGATGCAGCAGGCTTGGGGAGGTGCTGTGATGGCCACGGGGAATCTCCGTGAGGTTCAGTTGCAGGGAGGGGTCCGTTTCTCGGCCCGCCCGCTCCAGGGCTTCGTAAAATTGATCGGCGTCTCCATAGCGATCGCCAGGATGTTTCTGAGTGGCAATGCGCAACACTCGTCCCACCGGGGTCTTGGCAATACGTGCGGGAATGCGCACCGGATGCTTCAGGTGTTGAATCAGTGTTTGAGGAACGGAATCTCCACTGAAGACCTTCTCTCCGGTGAGCATTTCCAGGATCACCAGGCCGGCGGCATAAATATCGACGGCAGGGTCCTCGGTGGACGCCGGATTGACCAGAGTCTCCGGTGCGATATAGGAGGGGGTGCCGGCGTAGACCCCTGCGGCCGTGAGGTCGGAGGCCCCGGCGTTGACCAATTTGGCGAGGCCGAAGTCCACCAATTTGGCTTCTCGCGCTCCGCGCCGTTTCTGGGTGACGAAGACGTTGGCAGGCTTGATGTCGCGATGTACCACCTTTTGAGCGTGAGCCTCGGACAGACCATCCACGATCTGCAGTCCCAACTCCAGCGCCTCGCCCATCGAAAGAGGGGCCTCCCGGGCGATGAGGGCCTTGAGATCCTCGCCGTGGAGATACTCCATGACAAGATATAGCGCCCCCTCTTCGGTTTCGCCCACGTCGTAGACGCGCACGATATTAGCGTGATCGAAGAGTGTGGCGACCTGGACTTCTCGGGCGAAGCGCTCGGCGAAGTTATCCTGTTGGGCGATATGAGGGTGGAGAAGTTTGACAGCGACGGTGCGACCGGTGCGAATTTGTTCGGCCTCTACGATCACTCCCATCCCCCCGCTGGCCACGGGATTGCCAAGCCGGTACCGGTCATCGATCACGTCGCCCGCTCCGGGGAGTTGACCGGTTCGTGTTTTGGGGGTTTTCGAGAACATCGCTGTTGCGTTCCTTTCGAGCAGCCCTATGCTCGTCACACTCTATATCTTTCCATGTTCAGGGGTGTTTTTCCATCTGGCAAGCTTTTTGGGTGGAGAGCAGTGTCATCAATGGCCGATTAGGGACTCAATTTAGGGGGTCGTTGCCGGGCAAAGCGTTGGACTGAGGCGACATAAGATCAATAGAATCCGGCACCGAAAAGATAAAGAGCGCCGTCATGCCAGAACCCGGCTCCCACATGCTGGGGTGTCGGGGCATCGTCGAAGTCGTCGAAGAGCGCGAGATCGGGTGCTAGAAAGGGAAAGCAGACGTCCGTTGCCTGATAGTGAGCCTGGGGCTCCGAGGTGAGAACACCCACATAGGGAAAGGCCGAAGCGCTTCCGGCCGCCGATTCGGGACAGGCATCATCGAAGTCGGCTTGTGGTGCCAGTCCGTGCTGGTTTTGATCGTCGAACCACATGGCGAGAAAATCGAAGGCCATGGAGGGGACGTGGGCCTCGTAGGCGGGATTGTTCTGGCTCCAATCGAAGGTGTTCCATCCACTGTAGACCTCGCCCTCCGAAAAGGTGGCAGTGTCGAAATCGTAGACCAATAATAGCGCCTCACCATGAGTCACAGTATTCGGCTTTCGCAAAAAGGTGATGGTGTCGTTTCCCTGGCCGACGCTGAGCTCCGGGTCGAGACGCTCCGGCAAGGCATAGGCCGCTTGCAGGGGACTTCCGGAGCTGAGATCGGGATGGATCTGTGACAGCGGTCCGGTGGCCTGTACGGAAAAGTCTGTGGTCTGGATGCGAAGAAAATTCGATTGCGTCAGGACGTAGGCGCGGTTCGTATCCTCCAGATTAAAGGCAGCGACGATGGGGCCGTCGAGCTCATCCCCCAGATCGGTGCTCAGATAGTCGGTCCGCTCGTAAGCGCCGGCGGCGCCGGCCAGGACATAGACTCCACAGTCTTCGCTCTGGCAGGTGTCGGTGGGAACGCACTCGAGCCCCTGTGCTTCAAAGCCCTGATCGCAGCTACACTGGATCTCATCTTCGGATTCCACACATATGCCCCCCTCACCGCAGTCGACGTCATCACAGGAGGTGACGGCGACGACCCATTGCCCGTCTTCGCAGATCAGATCGCCGTCCTCGTCGCCGTCTTCGCATAGATCGACCTCCAGGGTGCCCTCACAGCCGAGGAGAAGTGCGAAGCTGAGAAAGACGACTGCCGTCGCCGTCAGCGAGGACATCCAACGGGTTTTGAGCTTTAAAGGGTGATTGCGCAGCGGGGTATCCATATCGGTCCAGATCATGTCACCAGGGCGTTGATATTCCATCGATAGGCGGCGGTACACATATTGCCAATCGTCTCTGATGATGGGGGGAAGTACCAGAACCGCCGCCAGGAGTCGTTATAGCGACCTAAAGAGGATTTTCGAAGCTCTCGGCAGTGAAGAAGCCACAGCCCGTCATGGCCAACTCCTGCTGGCAGTGATCGTCGGAGATTTGCTGTCCACCGGTGGCCAGAAACCACCCGGATTGGTTGGCCAAAAAGGCCGGGGCGTCGAAGGGACTGGAGGGCTCGGGGAGGTTGAAGGTATGTTCGCCCGTGCGGTCCAGATACCCCAGGCGCAATGCCTGCAGGCCGTCGTCGGTCTGCCAGGAGGCGCGAAGAGGCGGAGAAGCGGCAGGCTTGATCGGTCCCGGCTCTTCGAAGAGTCCGTCGGGGCGCCACAGCCCCTCGTCGAGATCGTCGGGGTCAAATAGGGTGTTCGGAAAGTCCGCAAAGCGGTCGAGGTGGGAGATGCCTTCGTAGACGAATTCGTCGATGAGCATCTGGTTTTCCGGTTTTCCGTAGTCCGGGTGGGCCTCGAGGATGTTCACGGCGCCGCTGGCGCGGGCGATGGCGATGGCCGTATTGATGGGGACCACCTGGTCGCCGAGGGTGCCGATGACGAGATAGTTGGTGTGGCCTGCGGAGGAGTTGACTCCAAAGGGAAAGTGGCGCCGTTGGGGGGCATAATCGCGGGCCCACACTACGGGGTCGACGGGCTCCAATAGAATCTGCCCGAACTCCAGAAAGCGTCGAAACTCGGGGGTCTGGCGCTCAAGCCCCCAGCCCTCGGAAAGCGCTGCCAGGGAAGCCCCCTCGGGATAGAGGATGCCGGCGTCCACCGTGTCGGTGGGAAAGGTGTCGATCTGGTGTATCAGCTCGTCTTGTTCGTCGTAGATCTCGATCACCAGCGGATCACCGTAACGGGTGGGATCGTCGACGATGCGGCGTTGATAGTCTTTGAACTCCTCGGCGGGGAGTTCGTCCGGGATCTGGTCGGGCTCGTAGTCGTCCCAGGGATCGAGGGAGGGGTCGAAGCCCAGCTCGAAGCGGCGCGTTGCCGGGTGGATGGCGTCGGCGGCGATGCCGACGCGAAAAGCACCGCCGGTGACGATGTCTTCTGCCCTGGCGTCTTCGTCGGAGAGGGCGTCGATGGATTCGCGTCGAAGGTTGCGCACAACCACGCGCTGACCGTCTTCGAGGGCGGGCAGATCGACGAAGTGCACCCGCCTGACGCCCGTGTCGTCCGGGACCAGCCAGCGCATCCGCGTCATCTCCCCGTCGTCGACGGGGTGGCCCACCAGGAGCAGCCCCATCGCTCGCAGCATCACGCTGGACTGCACGTTGCTATTCGTGGAGCGCACGGCGATGTCCGTCAGCCCGCCACCTCCAGCGTTGGAGACGCCGGCGACGACGCTGGGGTCGGCCCCGGCGAGGATGGCGGACTGGATCCCGCCAAGCGAGGTTCCCATGGTCACGTATTCGCGGTCGCCGCCGAAATCGACGACACCGTCGCCGGTGAAATCCCCGGCGATTTCGGGATTGCCGTCGCCGCTTTGATCCCAGCCGGCGTCGATATGGGCATATGGCGAGCGGTGTTCGAAGGCCTCTTCGGGCTCTGCGAATCGTCGGGTCCCGTCGAAGCTGCGAAGAATACGGATAAGCTGCATCTGGTCGATGGTGGTCTGTTGGATCATCTTGCGAGACCACAACATATCGGCCGTAAAATAATCTCCACCGGAGTCGCTGTCGCCATCATTGGTCAGATCCCGGGCCCGATGGATCTCCAGCAGGTCCGGAAGATTATGCAGGGAGTGAATCTGGGCGAGGTTCTCCAAAAGCGGTCGAAACTCCGACGGAAGGGGCACTCCGTGACCGGGAGAGGCGAGCGCACAGGTGGCGAATCCGAATTTGGCCAGCGTTCCGGCGAAAGCGAGCAGTTCAAAGCGCGTACTTCCAATGGCGTGGCTGTAGATGACGACTGGAAAGGGGGCCTGGGTTTGCCCGAGATTCTTGGGGACGGCGCAGGTAAATGGAACTTCTACGGGTTGGACGCGCTTCGTACCGCGCGGAGTGTCGACGTTGAAGGAGCGCTCATCGAAGTTGGTGGCAAGGCAGATGCCGTCGTCATTGCCGAGGAAGCTGGGCGACAAGAATGTGCCGCTAACCATATAGTCGATGTCGCCTATCGTCTCTTCCAGGGCGTCCGCCGCATCGTCTCCGAGCTCCGAGGCCGCCAGGGAAAACACCATGTCGAAGACCGGCTCCAGCGAAAAGGTCAGCGGATCTTCGCCGGTGCCCTTGACGTCGTGCAGGGTGTGAATGCGAGGAGGGAAGAGATCGTGGAGTTCAGACATCGGGCCCTGTCCGTAGAGGCCGCGACGTACCTGTTTGAGAAACTCCTCCGGTGTGCCCGTGGTGAAGCTCCAGGTAAAGCGAACCCCTGCCAGATCGGAGTCGAATCGCTCCGGGAAGGCATCGGGGAGAATATCGCGCAACGGCTCCAGTGCTTCCGTTTGCTCGGGATCGTTGATCCACTCAAAGGGGCTGTCGATGGCGAGCCCCTCCTCGTCGGCCAGCTCGTCGGTGATGACCACGGCGTAGGTGGTGCCCGACTCCAGCGGGCGCACGGGGCGCATAATGAGCGTGTTCGTCTCCCTTTCGTAGAAATCGAGCAACTCTCCGAAAGCCAGGGGGTCGCCGCCCTCGGTGCGCAGATTCGGCTCCCCGCCGTGATGGGGCTCGGTAGGAAACAGGAGGTTTGTGCCGTCGGCCTTTGGATCGTTGTCGAAGTAGGCCTCGATATCGGAGAGCGTCAGGGGATAATTTCCAAGCCCCATATCGAGGAGGTGAAATTGTCCGAAATGGGGGCTGTCCGGATCGACGTCCACCAGATACACCACGTCATCGGAAAAATCGGGAGTGTCATGGTGATGACGCTCGATGATGGACTCCACGTCCAGCGGAGCATCGAAGGATAGGGTGATGGGAGCGTAGACCCCGAAGCCGGAGGCCTCGTTGAGAGCTCCTCGTACGCGAGCTTCGGCGTATCCAGAGGTGGGACCCGCAAGATCTAGGCGAAGCCCCGTTGGAGAGGACGAAGAAGGGCGTGTGAACGCATCGTTGGGAAAGGGCGCGTTTGGAAATTGATCGTATTCTTCGTCGAATTCGATCGCCGCTCCCCCGGAGGGATTGGCCACGGTCAGCCCCTCCAATCCCACCTCATCGGTTTCGGGATCGGGATCGTCGGAACAACCTGCGGCCATGAGGAGGCCCATCATGAGGACAACCCATGGAGCCGTCAGGCGACGACCGTTGAAAGTAGGTCTACAGCAATATGTGATATACATCGGCGTCAGGTCCTTGGACATTCAGGCATCGCAGGCCAATTGATCGGTTCCTCGACGCAAGTGTAGCGCCTCAGTGCCTGCGATACCACGCCCGCGATGATCGAGGTCGGAAGTCAGGAGTCAGAAGGCAGAAAACAGCGAGCAAATGAGGGTCCGCTCACCCCATTTGATGCACTTTCTGAGAATTTCTGAGGGTTGTTGCTTCTCATTTGTAGTGAGTCGAGGTGAGTACTATCCTCTCTCATTATGCCGGAGGCACGCCCTCGGGTCTTTTGCCACTGCCTTTTTTCTTGCACTTGGAGTCTGGCTTGTCGACGCGTTTTATAATGTCGATCAAATTTGTCGCGGCGGTGCTGTGTTTGTTTTGGGCCGTCTTCTTCATTGGATGCGGCGACGACGAGCCGGGCCAATCCGGGCTGGATGCCGGACTGGATGCCGATATTTACGAGGGCCCCTCCGGTTGTGAGCAGATAAGCTGCGAGCCCGACGAGGAGTGTTATCTGGGGATTTGCTATCCCGCCTGTGAGG
>SLPW01000209.1 GCA_007131755.1 Myxococcales bacterium
AGGGCGGGTATTGGGTGAAGGGCGGGTATTGGGTGAAGGGTGGGTATTGGATGGTGGGTATTGGGTGGTGGGTGAAGGGCGGGTAGTGGGTGGATTAGCGGGGGTGGACGCCGAAGTAGTTGGCGAGCACGTCGTAGAGGTCGGGGGCGCACAGGCGAAGCTGCTCGGGGGTCTCGAAGAAGGCTTCGGTAGCGACGGCGAAGAATTCGGCTTCGTTTTTTGCGCCGTAGGGGCGAAGGCAGCCGTCGAAGGGGGCTTCTTGAAGACGAGCGAAGTGTTCGCCCATGACTTCGGACCACACCGGGTAGTCGCTGCCCTTTTCGAGAAGAGGGGTGCCGTTGAAGCGTCCGCTCTCGGCGTCCAGGACGTGGGCGAATTCGTGGATCGCCGTGTCTCGAGCATCGTCGGGGACGGCGATGCCCTTTTTGACGGCGTCCCAGCTCAAGACGAGGGTGCCGAAATTGTGGGCCTGGCCCATGACCACACGGTGCTTCTTTTCGGGATGGAAGTAGTGGGAGGGATAGATCACGATCTCCGTGAGGCGGTCGTAGACCGAAAGGGGGAGTTTGCGTGCGATGCGAGCAGCAGCAGCGGAGACGAGGACCTTCATCTCCTCCGTGATTTCGAGGCCGGCGGCGCCCTCCCAGTGCTTTTCCCACAAAAAGATCTTGAGGTGGGTGTGAAAGGACTGGCGTTCGTCGTCGTCGAGTCGAGAGTAAAAGGGATAGTGTTCGTCGAGGATGCGACGCCAATGGTCGGGGAAGGGCTTTTGTTCGAGGCGACGGCGGCGCCACTTGCGGTACAGCCAGGTGATCATGGGGGTACTCCGGGAGGGGGCAAAATGACCTGGATTGTAGTAGACGCGGGTGGTGAGAAAGCAACTTTCGGAGACCGAGGTCGAGCAGGAACTACGGGCCCCTCCCCCCTCGTGTCCACTCGGGGACCTCCCCACTGCGCATGGCTTGTGGGGAGGCTCTATTGCCTCAAACCACCGATTCTATCCTGCGCTTAAAAGGGACGAAGGTTGCCAATTCGAGGAGGTCGATAGATCGAAGCCGGTAGCCGGTCATTGACGACGTATTGACTGGTGACTATGCTTGCGAGTGGACACTCGCTTCTTGGGCGACGAGACATGACGAAAAGACGATCGACAAAAGAGAGACAGCGCCAGATCGCACAGGCGGCGCTGGAGCTGATCTCCGAGGAGGGAGTGGGCGGGTTTACGACGGCGGCGCTGTCGAAGCGGGTGGGCCTTGCGGAGGGGACGATCTTTCGACATTTCTCGAGCAAAGAGGATATCGCCCTTGCGGCTATCGATCTCCTGGAGGAGCGGTTGCGGGAGAGTTTTCCCGACGAAGAGGGGGAGCCGCTGGAGCAGATGGGGCTGTTTATGCGCCATCGGTTGCAGTTGGTGGTGGCCCACCGCGGGGTGTTTCGAGCCTTCTTTTCCGATCAGTTGGCGATGATCGCCGGACGGGACGGAGTGGAGAAGATGGAGCGCATAAAGGGAGAGTCCGTGGACTTTCTTCGCCGGTGTCTCGACGAAGCCGCTGCGGAGGGAAAGTTGCGCTCTGGTGTGTCGCCGGAGTTTTTGCTGCGCGTCATACAGGGGACGGTCCATGGCTTTTTGTTCGGAAGTGGGCCGGCAGAAGAGGAGAGTCAGCCGCAGAATTTGGCGCGGCGGACCTGGTCGTCTTTGGTAGAGTTGATCGGGAGGTGAGTGATGGGGAGTAAGGTGGGACAGGGAGTGCTCTTTTTTTGCCTCCATTTCGCCAAGAAGCAAGTGAGTGCTCGCTTGTTGTTGATCGCGATCGTCCTGGGTGGGTTCGCCACTGGATGCGGGAAGATGACGACAGACTCGGTGGAGTCCGAACAAGAAGTGGTGCAGGCGGTGCGGGTGGCGACGGTAAAGAAGGAGACGATTGCGCGGACGCTTGATTATGTGGGGACCGTGGAGCCAGCGCGGCAGGTGGAGGTGGTGGCGCGCATTGGAGCTACGGCGGTGGAGCTATACGTCGACGAGGGTGACGAGGTGGAGGCATCGACGGTGCTGGTGCGCATGGAGTCGGCGGTGCTGGATGCCCAGATCGAGCGGGTAGGGGCGGAGGCGGAGAGAACGCGGCGAGAGTCGGAGTTCTTGTGTGATCTATCGGAGAGGGAACGGCGTCTGTTCGAGGCGGGGGCGGTGGCGGAGGTCGCGGCACTGACCAGTGAGTCGAAGTGTGACACCAGCAGGCGGGGATGGGAGGCATCCCGGGCAGCGCTGGAGGAGGTTCGGCAGCGGCGAAGCTATCTCGAGGAGGCATCTCCACTGGACGGGGTGGTGCTGCATCGCAGCGTTGAGAGCGGGGAGCACGTCACCCCGGGGAGACCACTGTTCACCATCGGCTCCGAAGAATTGGACGTGCGGGTGATGGTCACGGAGGGAGACCTGGCGAGGGGCGTGGACGTAGGCTCGTCAGCGGTGGTGACGTTCGGCGGAGAACGCTTTTCGTCGGAGGTCGTCGACGTCGCTCCGCTGGCCAGGGGGCCGGGCCGTACGGTGGAGGTTCGCCTGAGGCTCCCGACAGAGTTAACCGGGAAGATAAGGACGGGGATGAGCCTGGACGTGCGTTTTGTGCTCGAGAAGAGCGAAGAGGCGATCGTCGTGCCCGCCGATGCGATGGTGGAGACGGAAGAAGGAGCGGCGGTATTCGTCGTCGACGGGGAGCGGGCGCACAGGACACCGGTGCAGGTGGGTATGCAGACAGAGGATGTGGTGGAGATCCTCTCCGGGGTGTCGCAAGGGCAGGAGGTGGTGGTGATCCGCCCGGCGATGCTGCATGACGGGCAAGGGGTGTACGCGGTGAGGGAACGGTGAAATTCGCAACCTATATCCTGGGACACCGCCACGCGGTGTGGGCGCTGGTGCTGGCGACGCTCTATTTCGGTGTCGCTGCCTATTTCAGCCTGCCCGTGCAGTTATTTCCGGATACGGATCCGCCGGTGGTGAAGGTGTTGACCCCCTATCCGGGCGTGTCGGCGCCGGATGTGGCCCTCGAATTGAGCCGTCCCATGGAGGAGGAGTTTACGTCGCTGGAGGGGATCGTCAGGGTGGGGTCGAGCTCGGAGGACAATCTATCGGTCATCGATCTGGAGTTCGACTACCACCGCGACGCGGAGATGGCGGCGGTGGAGACGCAAAATGCCATCGCCCGCATCGCAGCGGAGCTCCCGGAGGGGATCGGGGAGCCGCAGGTGCTGAGTATGGAGGGAGGCGACGGGGCGGTGGTCACCTTCGGAGTGGTGGGCGACGACCTGGTGGAGGCCAGAAGATATGCGGAGGACGTGGCGGGGCCGAGGCTGCGGAGGTTGGAGGGGGTGGCGGCGGTGGACGTCTTCGGGGGAGGGCGCGAGGCGGTGGTGGTGGAGACCGACGAGGCGCGCCTTGCGGCCCACGGGGTGTCCATCGAGCAGGTGGTGCGTGAGCTGGTTCGCCAGAACGCCACACAGCCGGCAGGGAGAGTGCGCACGGAGCGCAGAGACACGCTGTTTCGGGTCGAAGCGAGGCCGGGCTCCGTCGAGGAGCTTTCCCGGACGCCGATTTCACTGGCCGACGGGACGCGGATTTTGTTGTCCGACGTCGCCACGGTGCGTTCGGGTCATCTGGACGATGAGGCGGGGGTTTCCATCGACGCAAGGGACGCGGTGGCCATGCAGGTCTTCGAGACGACGGAGGCCAATACGGTGGAGGTGGTGCGAAGTGCCGAGGTATTGGCGGCGCAGTTGAGCGAAGAGTTGGAAGCCACTCATGGAGGAGGACTGGAGATTGTGATCGGCGACGAGAGCGCAAGCTTTACGGAGACGTCGATCGCAAATTTGTTGACCAACGTGGTGCAGGCCATCTTTTTGGCGGCGATGGTGATGCTGTTATTTCTGGGGCGACTTCGGGCTTCGCTGGTGGCGGCGGTGTCGATGCCGCTTTCCTACGGGCTGACCTTTGTGGGGATGTATCTGTTGGGGGTGGAGTTCAATATGGTCACCCTTTCGGCGGTGATTCTGGCGGTGGGGATGGTGGTCGATGCCTCGGTGGTGGTGCTGGAGAATATCGTCCGGCTGCGCGATCAGGGGATGTCGGCGGAGCAGGCGGCGGCGCAGGGGACGGCGGAGGTGGCAGGGCCGGTGATGGTGGGGATGCTGAGTACGGCGGCGGTGCTGGTGCCCCTGTTATTCGTGCCCGGCTTCGTGGGGGCGACCTTTGGCCCTCTGGCGATGACATTGTTGGTGGCCTTCGTCAGCTCCGTGATCGTAGCCCTGACGGTGGTGCCGGTGCTCACGCTTTATTTGGAAAGTGATACCGCTTCGCAGCGGGGAGTAGGAACCCGGGCACTTTCCGTATTGGTGCGTCCCTTTCAGGCGGTCATGGACGGTGTGCGAGGTGTATTTCTGGCCTTGCTTTCGATGGCCCTGAGGCGAAGGTGGATCACGGTGATGGTGGCCGTGGGGAGCTTCGTCGCCGGCGTAGCCGGGATTCAGGCCCAGGGCATGGAGGTGCTGCCGCGTATGGATGGGGGGAGTTTCTATATCTCCTATGAGACGAGGTCGGGCTCGTCGCTGGAGGCAACCCAGGGGGTGGCCCGTCAACTCGAAGCGCAGTTGATGGAGCAGCCGGAGGTGGTCAAAGTCCAGAGCCAGACGGGATATGAGATGGGGATGCGCTCATTGTCGGCCACCGGGGCACAGGGGCCGACGCAGGGATTCATCACCGTGGAGTTGAGTCCCCGCACGCAGCGGGAGACGACCATCTGGGAGGTTCAAGACCGGATTCGAGAATCGATCGCAGCCATACCGGAGGTGGAGGCGTCGGTGGTGCGCGAGCTGGGCAATACGGCGAAGTCGACGACCGACGCTCCCGTGGGGGTGCGGATAAGTGGCGAGGATCCGTTGGTATTGGATCGGATCGCAGAGGAGGTGATCGCGGAGTTGGAAGAAGTGGAGGGAGTGGTCGATCCGGTACGGGGGTGGCGGCTCGATCGTCATCGCCTGAGGGTGGAGGTGGACGCGCTGAGAGCGGCTGCGGTGGGGCTGTCTCCCCTGGAAGTGGGGGTGCAGATGCAGGCCGGATCGCAGGGGCTCGACGGAGGTCTGTATTACGGCGGCCGGGAGACGGGAGTGCCCGTGGTGGTGCGAAATAAACAGCGAGATCGGCCCTCGGATCTGCTGGCCTTTCCGGTGCGTGTTCCCGACACCGGGGAGAGCGTACCCCTTCGGTCGGTGGCGAAGTTGTCCGACGAGACCGGTCCGGCCGTGGTGAGCCGAGAGAATCTCAGACAGACGCTGGAGATCAGCGCCCAGACCGGTGAGCGTCCGCTGAGTTTCGTGATGAACGATGTGGAGGAGGCGATGAATGGCGTCACCGTGCCGGCGGGGTACCGCCTGGAGGTTACGGGAGAGCGAAGCGATCTGGCCGAGGCCCGAAGCGGGCTGATGGGGGCGCTGGGGGTGGCCATCGCCGCCGTCTATCTTTTGCTTCTCATGCAGCTTCGCTCCTTTGTGCGGCCCGTGGTGATCATGATGAGCGTACCCCTGAGCCTGGTGGGTGTGGCGGCAGCGCTGTGGCTTACGCAGCGGGCGGTGTCGATGCCGGTGATGGTGGGGTTGATCCTGCTGGTGGGGATCGTGGTCAACAACGCCATCATTCTCCTCGACGTGGTGCGTCGGCGAAGAGAGGAGGGAATGGAGCGACGCCAGGCCCTTCGCGCCGGTGTGGAGGTGCGTTTTCGACCGATCATGATGACCGCCCTGTCCACGGTGGTGGGGATGATCCCCCTGGCGGCGGCCTGGGCGCTGGGGGCGGAGCGCTTTTCCCCGCTGGCCATCGCCGTCATGGGCGGGCTGATCGCCTCCACGTTGTTGACGATGGTGGTGATACCCGTGGTGTACGATCTGATGGAATCGGGGGTGGAGCGTTTGCGGCAGTGCTGGGGAGGAATCGGCAGATGAGCCCTTGTCAGGAGATGAGGAGAGGATTATTTTGCAAGCGAGTGCTTGCTCGCGTGGTGCGGTGAGTCATATCGGAGTGTGGAGCGAAGGGAGAATCCATGAGGCATGCAAGGCGAAGTAATCTGGTGAAATTTGGGATCCTTGTGCTGGTCACGGCGTGGGCTGTGGGTTGCGACGAGGATGGAGACACCTCGCAAGAGGCCGATCAGGTCGTGGAACAGGAGGAGAGCGCGGAGACCGAAGCCGGTGAAGAGACGGCGCTGGTGGAGGTCGACGAGGTCGATCCCTATCGAGAGGTGATGCGCGGGGAGCTCAGAGAGCTTCCTCCGGTGCCGGAGAGTCTGGAGGAGTTACCGCAAGGAGTAAATATCGTACAGCTCGAGATGAGGCTGCTGACGGGAGCGATGCAGAATATTCTGCAGCTCATCGGCGATGAGCGCCTCGACGAGATTCCGGGTCAGATCCGGCAGGTGCATCCGGCCTATGAGCTGACCCACCAGGCGCTGGAGGAGGGGTTGTATCGGCCGCCGGTCAACCCGGATCAGATCGAGGAGTTCATCGCGGAGGACGATGAGTTCCACGACGTACTTCGCGGACTGGTGGGAGCGGCGCGAGATGACGATCTGGAGGGGGTGACGCAGTATTATAACGAGCTGGTCGAAGGCTGTACGAGCTGTCACGGACAGTTTCGGTTTCCGTAGACCTCGTCACGAGAGGTATGCCGCGTGATAAAACGTATCCGCTGCATATGGCGAGGCGGAAATCCGCAGAAGTCGAGGCGTGGCTGCAGGGGACAATTCGTAACACGATAGGTTTTGAGAACGCTCAGAACTCCATGTCTACTGTGAAGGTTTGGGGGATCAATGAACGACTCTGTGGAGGCAAGTTATGTGGCGAGCGATGGGTGTGGTGTTGGTTCTGCTGGCGTTGAGTGTTTTTGCGGGATGCAGCGACGATAAGGGACAGGAGAGTGAAGAAGGAGTGCTGTTGCCCGGCGATCCCGACGATCTGGCGGTTGAGGCCACCTACGATCTGTCGATTCTTCCCGAATTCGATCCGGCCTATGTGTCGGTAGAGCTCCACGACGGACGAGAGGTCTCCTTTCTTCGCACGGAGTTGGTGGTGGCCTTTGAGCGAGATGCCACGGTGGGAGAGGTCAACGAGGTGCTGCAGGGGATCGACGCCAAGATCGTGGATATGGTGCCGAGGCGTCTGGATCTGATCCTGCGCATCGACGATCCGGGAAATATGGAGGCTGTGCGGGCGTTGGTGGAAGAAGTCGAGCGTCGAGAATCGGTCATCGAGGCCACGGAGTCGGTACTCCTCCACGTGCCGGGAGAAGATATCGCACAGAGCGAGGGGCCTCTTCTCCCGGAGGGCTTCGAGGACGACGATGGAAATCCGGAGAGGCTCGATCGCATCGATCATCAACTGGCGGTGCGGGCTCATGCGGCGTGGAATGCCAAGGACGCCATCGTGCCACTGGAAGAGCGGCCCTGGCTTATGGTCACCGATCTATTCGGTGACGGGGCGCCGGATGAGATGTTCAACGTGGAGGTGGAGAGAGCGAAGGATTTCGCCAAAGAAGATGATAAGAATCTCGGGGGGCCGAATCGGCATGGATATCACGTGTTGGGGATCGCTACGGGGGCCTTCTATCCAGTGGATCCGACAGACGATCAGGAGCGGGACGACGTGACGGGGATCTTTCCCGAGAAGTTGAGGCTTCGCGCTGTGGATATGGAGCGAAAATTGACGGCCGGCAGATACGTCAATCGCTCGGGGGCGAGGATCTCGGCGATCTTGGATGAAGACCCGGAGGCGCGGGTGGTGATGACGAGCAGCATCCATGAGAGGTGGTCCGGCACCGCCTGGAGAGCGCGAGGGTGGACACGCACGGTAAGAGACGATCCCACGCAGGTGGGAAGCGGGATGGAGGATCAATTCATCCACTTTACGTCGACGGGCAATGCGATCCGACAGGACGACGGAAGCTATGAGCGTTGGGATGCAGAGGACAACGGGCCCTTTGCCTATGCGGCGCTGGGGCATATGGAGACCGTCTTCGGGACGGAATACCCGAATTTGACCAATATTCATGTGGTGGAAAATCGACGAAATACGAGCCACGAACCGCCGCTTCCGGCCTGCGCCAGCGTCAGTTCCATTATGGGAGGCACCCTGTCGGCAATCGGTGCCGATGTCTACTCCATGGGAGATTGCGCCGAATGGGATGGCAATAGCTGTGAGGAATTTACGGGTCAGTCCGGGGCGTCCGAGGCGTCGGGGACGTCGATGGCGACCCCACAGGCGGCGGGGTTGGCTGCCTTTATGTGGTCTGTCAATCCCGATCTGAGCGTGAGCGAGATTCACGAAATCATCAAAGATACGGCCTATTGGTCGCTGGATATGGAGAATCTGGGTTCAGATTGCAATCCCGAGCATGGAGAGCCCGTCATCGATGCGTTGGCAGCGGTACTGGCGGCGGGAGGCGACGATGTGCGAGTGGCCATGCTGGACGTGACCAGAAGTGGAAGTTTCGACCAATTCGATATGGCGATCTTCGCCGAGGAATTCGA
>SLPW01000058.1 GCA_007131755.1 Myxococcales bacterium
GAAGTGACTCGGCGGGCACATAGAAGACATCTCGGTCGCCGGGGCGATCGTAAAACCCCTGGACCTCCCCGGGCACCTCCAAGGTCATCGCCAGATGGGGATGGTCGTTGGGAGCCATGGCAACGGAGGCCGCCGACAACTGGCGTCGAATCACAATTCGGTACTCGCCGGTGGCATTTCCATCGCCGGTGACGAAAAAACGACGCTCCTGATCGGGCGCCACCTTCAGCCTGGGAATGGACTCCGGATCCCCCGGCGAAGCGACGTTATAGACCAGCGGAGCATGATCGCCTTCGCCGGGCACCTCCAGATATAGCTCCACATCCAGTTCCGGCTCCAGGGGCTCGACGATGAGCTCCACCATCCAGGTTTCATTTCCCTCCATCTTAAGAGAAAACCAATCCACGTCATCTGCGGGATCGATGGTGCCGTACATGGGTTGGGCTTCGGTGGTCACCCGAATCGGCGTCGCCTGTGCCGGTGTGTCGTTTGGCTCGACCTCCCACTGGCGAGACTCCTCACCATCGCGCTGGGACACGGGGGTCACCGGCCCGTCGTCATCATACATCATCGACCGGGCCCGATCGCCGCAGTCACACCCCCCGACGACGATCACGGCCACCACCAATGCTGCTCTCCAGTGCTGCCGCTGCATAATTGATCCCATTGCCACGGGCGCCCGATGTGGACTCCAAAAAAAAGGCCGCCCCGCCGGGGCGGCCGCTTCTTCGGCTGTGACCTTACTGTTTTGCGTCGAACCGTTCAATCAGCTCATCCGTCAGGTCCATGCCGTCTTGCGAAAACAGCACCGACGTCTCCGTCTTCTCGATGATGATCGTAAACCCGCGTTCCTGGCCGATCTCTTCGATCACCGATCGCATCTGCTCGAACAGTCGCGACGTGGCCTCCACCTCCTGGTGCATCAACTCCTGTTGGAGCGTCAGATAGGTCTGCTGAAGCTCGGCCATCTCCTGTTGAAGCTCCATCTCCATTTGTCGGCGTCGATCGGGAGAGAGCATTGACGCCTGCTGTTCGAACTGCTGCTGGCTCTGCATGACCTGTTGCTGCTTTGCGTCCAGTTGCTGCTGGCGCTGCTGAATCTCACTCTCCATCTGGCTCTTGATACGCTGCCCCTCCTCACTTTCTTCCAGGGCCCGCAACAGATCCACATAACCGATCTTGACCTCATCCCCGGCCATCGCCACGGACGCTCCCCCCAGGGTAACCATCAGGGCCACCGTCAGGGCAATGGCCACTTTCATCAGTGGGCGACGTCGATTTCGTGGGTAGGAACGCAACATAGATTCTCCTGTGATCTTGATCTCGAGATTTTCTTTCGAGCCGCTGATAAGCCCGGGCTCACCATCAAAAGGACTGCTGAATGCTGAAGTCGAATACCATCGGCCGCTCTCCGGGTAGACGCTGCATGGGGAATCCCCATTCAAATCGAAGAGGTCCGATCGGGCTGAACCAACGAACTCCGAAGCCCACCGCCGTGCGCAGCGCGTTGGCATAAAGCTCGTCGTCGCTGGCGAAGAGATCCGGCCGCAGGGTCAGCGCCTGGCCGTCGTCGAAGGCATTTCCCGCATCGGCGAAGAGCACTCCCCGAAGCTGGGCTGCCGCCAGGATTGGAAACTCTACCTCCGCCGTCAAAATCAACTTCTTATTTCCACCGCGACGAAATGTCTCCAGCCCTCCGGCGGGGTCGTCATGCGTGGCAGGAACCCGTTGTACCGGTCCCAGCGAAAAGCGTTCGAATCCTCGCACCGTCTCCGGACCGCCGGCGAAATAACGCTCGAAGATCGGTACCGGCTTATCCTCGGCCGTCTGCATCACATAACCGCCGCGCGCGTTGAGTCGCAACACGAAGTCCCAGAACAGAGGCACGTAGCCGCGAACGTCGCCGTCGAATTTCACGAACTCGTTTCCGCTCAACGTCCAGGTGCCGTCGGCCACCTCGACACTGCCGTCATGAAACATTCCACTCGTCGGAAAGAGCACGTTGTCGCGGGTGTCATAACGAAGCCCCAGCCTCAGACTGCTCGTCAATCCTCCCTGAAATAGCGGCGATCCGGGCTGAACATTGGCCCCCGTGATCCCACCGGGGCGCACGGTGACGTCCTCCAACTTATAACGCAATGACGCTCGCAATGCGTCGCCCATCGGTAGATTAAACGCCTCTCCGATGGGATAACCGAAGCTGAGCGTTCCTCCTAGCGATCGCCGCGCGAAGTCCTGATACAAGAAATCGAAATTATACAGGTCCGTAGCGAAATTCCACCGCGTACCAAATAGCCAGGGCTCCACGAAGCGCAGGTTGAAAAGTGTACGAATACTCGACGCCTGGGCGCTCAACTGCAGCGTCTGGCCCCGACCGAAGAGATTCTCCTGGGATACCTGGCCCTGGAAGATGAAGTTTTCCTGACTCGACAGACCGGCACCCAATTGAAAAGTGCCCGTGGGGCGCTCTACGACCTCAAATTCCAGATCAATGATCCCCGGATCGCCGGTCTGGCGGCTACCTATATTGACCTCCTGAAAATAGCCCAGCCGGTGCACTCGCGCCTGTGACCGCTCCAGATCGGTTGCCGAATACCAGTCCCCCTCTTCGATGACGAATTCGCGGCGAATCACCTGGTCGCGCGTCGTTCTATTGCCTGATACTTCGATGCGCCCCACCCGTACCTTCTCCCCCTTCTGAATATCGTAGGTGACGTCCACCCGCTGGGTCTGGGGGTCGATGCGGTGCAGGGGATTGACCTGCACATTGGCATAGCCCTCGTCCTGATAGAACCGCGACAGCGCCATCATGTCCTGCTGTAGACGCCCGTAGCGAAATACCTCTTCTTCGCCAAGTCTCGTCATCGCCAGCAGTTCTTCGTGCTCTGCCAGCAGGTCTCCCGAGATATCGACGGTGCCCGGAAAGTGCAGCGGCCCTTCTTCGACGCGGATCGTGATATAGAGGTGCTCCTTGTCGGGCGACAATCGCAACGTCGGCATCTGGACCTGTACGTCCACGTAGCCGTGGTCGTAATAAAAAGCCGTAATTCGCTGCAGATCGTCCTCGAAGTCCTGCTCTTTGAACGAGCCCATCCCCGTCAAAAACGACAACAGATTCCCCTCTCGCGTCGCCATCACGCTCTGCAACTCGTCGTCGCTCAGCGCCTGGTTGCCCAAAAAGGTCACCCGTTTGACCTCTACCCGGGGATTCTCGTGGATCGTAAATGTGACGACCGCCAGATCGGGTCGATCTTCACGGGTACGCACGTCGAAGTCCACTTCGGCCAGAAAATATCCCTCCTCGCGATAGAGATCGCGAATGGCCTCGGCGCTTCGGTTGACCTGACTGATATTGAGGATCGCGAAGCGCTGCAACTGCACCACTTCTCCCACCTCGTCCTCGCTCAACGCATCGAGGCCCACGTATTCAATGGCATCGAGGGCAGGTTTTTCCTCGACGATAAACGTCAATGCAACCTCGCCGTCGGCGACCTCGGTGGCCGCCACCTGGATATCGTCGAAATAACCAAGATCGTGGACGCGGCGAATCTCGGCCGTGATCGTCTCTCCGTCCACCACGTCTCCGGGCTGAAGCCGAATCCGCTGGCGGACCGTTTCCGAATCGATCCGCTCCGTACCCTCCACCTGCACGTCTACGATGGTCATCCCCTCCCACTCGCGCTCGGCGGGCAACTCCTCTGCCGGCGGTGTGGGCATGGGCTCACCGGGGGAGGGGTCTTCCAAGGGAGGGGTCTCCAGCGGAGGCTGAATCTCGGGCTGGGCCGGCTCCTGCGCTTCGGCTCCCGGCGGCAGAGCCACCAGGACCGTGTACATCACCACGACGCTCGACAGCGCAAACATCAGGCCCATGGCCGATGATCTTTTGATGGCTGAACCTACTGCATCAATCACGTGGTTCCCTGAAGTACCTGTTGGGTGCGTTTTCTAAATCCTCGAAGATCGGACGTACGGGCAGATTACGAGATTCCGGCGCCGCTGGAGGCCCTGTCCTCGCCACCATCTTTCGTTTCCAATTTTGGGCCCTCCTCTCGAAGAGCGTCCACAAGTCGCTGATGGCCGGGGTCTTGGGGCCTGCGATTCATCACGTCCTCTGGAAGTCGACCGGCCAGCCGTTCGTCTCCCGGTTTCTGAGGGATCAATTGTCCCTGATCGACGAGCACCCGGATGGGCATCGTCTCCGCCAGGCGGGGATCGTGCGTGACGACGATGACGGTCACTCCCGTCTTTTCGTTCAAATCTCGCAAAATCGCATGTATCCCAGCCCCCGTCTTCAGGTCAAGGTTCCCCGTCGGCTCATCGGCCAGCAACAGCCGCGGCTTCTTGAACAGGGCCCGGGCGATCGCTACTCGTTGTTGTTCGCCACCGGACAACTCCCCGGGCTGATGGTGTACTCTTGCCTTCAGCCCCACACTTTCCAGCAACTCCTGGGCGCGCTCCTCTGCGCGGCGACGACTCATCCTTCCTATCAGCCCCGGCATCATCACGTTCTCCAACGCCGTAAACTCCGGAAGCAAATGATGAAATTGAAAGACGAACCCGATCTGCTGGTTGCGAAACCGGGCCAGCCCTGCGGCGGAGCGCAAAAAGATATCCTCCCCGCCAAAATACATCTTGCCTTCCGTCGGCGCATCCAGGGTGCCCATGACCTGCAACAAAGTGCTCTTGCCGGCGCCACTGGAGCCCATGATCGCCATCATGTCTCCGGGATAGATCCGCACGTTCAGATCTTTGAGCACCGTCAACTGTTGGCCCCGGTGCACGAAGCTCTTCTCCAGGTGCTGAATATCGATCAGCGGGGTCTCCCTTTCAGTCATAGCGAAGTCCTTCAACGGGATTGAGGCGTGCGGCCTGATAGGACGGATACAAAGTGGCCAGAAAGCTGATGATCACCGCACAGGCCACCACGGCCGCCACCTCCGTCGGATTGACGTCCACCGGAAGCGTGGAGATGTAATAGACTTCCGAGTCCAGCGGTATTCCCACTTCCTCCAGGTAATAACAAATCCCCAGCCCCGCTCCGAGGCCGAACAGCGCGCCCACCACCCCGATCACGAGCCCCTGAAACATAAAGATGCGCATGATTCCACCGTTGGTCGCCCCGATGGACTTCAGGATGGCAATTTCGCGCGCCTTTTCGATGACGATCATGATCAGCATCGCCACGATGCTGAAGCTGGCCACGAGGATGATGAATGTCAGCACGACGAACATGGCGATGCGCTCCAGGCGCAGCGCAAAGAACAGGCTGCTATTCATCTCCTGCCAGTCCAACACCTGGTATTGATCGCCCATGGCCTCACGCACCGACTCGGCGATGGCCACGGAGTTGTCCACGTCGTCTGCCCGCAGCTCTACTCCCGTTGCGCCGTCGTAGTCGAATAGGCGTGCTGCGTCACCGATGGCCGTATAGGCGTGGTTTGCATCGTATTCATACATCCCGCTTCGAAAAACCCCCACCACTCGAAAGGGTCGGCTGCGTGGAATCGGGCCGGTGGGACCGATATCGCCACGAGGAGTGACCACACTGACCTCGTCACCCAACCCGACGCGCAGTGACGTCGCCAACTCCGTGCCGATGATCAGGCCCGGCATCGCCGACGTCTCCCAGCGCATTGCCCCCGACTCCATCTGCCCCTCTCCCAACACCGGCAATTCGGGAAGGTCGAATCCCTCGGCGCCATCTTCGAACATCGGCGGCATCGCGATGACAGGAGCCTCCCCATCCTCGTCGCTCTCCACCTGCGACGAAGGGAGGTCTTCTTCGATCTCCGGCAGCTCCAACTCCTCGCCACCCTCCAGATCCGGAACCGGTCCCATCTCGTCGAGCACCGGCAACTCCAGCTCTTCACTGCCCTCCATATCCGGTGCCGGAGTCGGCAGATCCCCTCCGGTGGGAGGCCCCATGCCGGGTTCGGAATCGTAATCGTCGTCCCAGTCCAACTTATCTCGCACAGCCTCGAAGTCCCGGCGGTCTCGATCCTCGACTTTCGCCATCAGCTCCGAGTCGTCACGCAAATACTCCAGCTTGCCGCTCTCGATATCTTGAAGAAGGTCGCTGACGTCTCCCACGCGGTCCACGTCGATTCCCCGAAGGATCACGCCGCTGAGATTGGTGCGTGACGAGACCATCACCTCACTTTCGATAAAGGGTGAGGCCCCCTCTACGCCCTCGAACTCCAGCGCTTCGTCGGCAACCGTTGCAGCCTCCGGCATGGGGCTGTAGTCGGCATTCTGGATGACCACATGGGCCCTTGCTCCGAGGATATTGCTCGTCAAATCCTCGGTGAATCCTCCCATGACGCTCAGCACTACGATCAGCGCCGTCACTCCCAATCCCACCCCGCCCACAGCGATCAGGGTGATGATCGAAACGACGCGACTGCGCTGTTTCGCCATCAGATATCTGGAGCCTACAAAACTCTCGTATGCCATCTTCTCTGGAGCCTGTATGTGGGCAATTCAACGGCGGTATTTACTTCTCGTCGCGGCGGACATGCCAACTGGCGCCGCCTGCTTTCAGCCGGGGAACGGTACCTCAGCCGGTCGCCTCCTCCTCGTCGCCGTCCATCAACAAAAATGACTCCACGAAGGGATCGAGGTCTCCGTCGAGCACTTTATCCACATTTCCCTCGGTGTGTTCCGTTCGCAGATCCTTGATCTGCTTGTAGGGATGGAGAACATAGGAGCGGATCTGACTTCCGAAGGCCACGTCCATCTCCTCGGCGTGGTCGGCCGCTGCATCCTCGCGCCGCTTCTGCAATTCCCGCTCGTATAATTTGGCCCGCAGGATCTTCATCGCCGTGGACCGGTTTTTGTGCTGCGAGCGCTCCGCCTGGCAGGCCACGACGACCCCCGTGGGTTCGTGGGTCAACCGGACCGCCGACTCGGTCCGGTTGACGTGCTGTCCCCCGGCCCCGGAGGCGCGGTAGGTATCCATGCGGATATCCGATTCATTGATATCGATCTCGATCGTATCGTCGATCTCCGGAGCCACCGAGACGGCGGCAAAGCTGGTGTGGCGACGCTTATTGCTGTCAAAGGGACTGATGCGCACGAGCCGGTGCACTCCCTGTTCCGCCTTGAGATGGCCATAGGGAAATTCGCCGGACACGCGCAAGTCACAGCTCTTAATTCCCGCCTCCTCGCCGTACTGGCAATCCGTGATCTCCACCTTCCACCCCTTGGCTTCACAATAGCGCGAATACATCCGAACCAGCATCTCCGCCCAGTCCTGGCTCTCCGTACCGCCGGCGCCGGCGTTGATCGACAAAATGGCGTCGTGATCGTCGTGATCTCCACCGAACATCCGGCGAAGCTCGAGTTTTTCCACCACCGGGCGCACCTCATCGAGCAACCCCGCCGCTTCCGACAATACGCCGTCGTCGTCGGCCTCCAAGGCGAGCTCCACGAAGACCTCTACCTCCTCGAGGGCTTGCTGCTGTTCGTCGAATTTCTCGACCAACTCCACCAGCTCCCCCCGCTCCTTCATGATCTCCTGGGCCCTGTCGGAGTCGTCCCAGAAGGAAGGGTCCTGACTTATGGCGTTGAGCTCCTGGATTCGCGCTCGTCGTTGATCCAGGTCAAAGATACCTCCCGAGCTCGACCAGCCGGTCGCTCAGCTCATTGACTTCCGTTCGAATCTGTTTGGCGTTCATCTCGTCTCTACCTTGTTGAAACTCGAAAACCTTGCAATTTCACAGCCATCGGCGGACGGCGCTTGTAGCGCGCCGCCAGCGCAACTGTCAATCGCGTCCCTCCCCCGGCGCCGCGGCTGCGCAGGCCTGGGGGCGGGCATGTAACAGGGCGAACCATCGACCTGTTCCCTCACCACTTATTCATTGATGAAATGCCGACCGACCCGGATAGCTGGCCGTCGGCCCCAGCAATTGCTCGATACGCAGCAACTCGTTGTACTTCGCCACTCGATCGGAGCGCGACAGGCTTCCCGTCTTGATCTGACCACTACCCACGGCGACGGCCAATTGGGCAATCGTGGTGTCCTCCGTCTCTCCCGAGCGGTGACTGATCACCGACGTATACCCGTGGCGATGAGCCATTTCCACCGCGTCGAGGGTCTCCGTGAGTGTCCCGATCTGATTGACCTTTATCAAAATCGAATTCGCCACTCCCTGCTCAATTCCACGCCACAATTTGTCCGTATTGGTCACGAAAATATCGTCGCCCACGATCTGGACTCGATCGCCGATCCGATTCGTAAGCTTTTCCCATCCCTCCCAGTCGTTCTCATCGAGCCCGTCCTCGATGCTCAGGATGGGATAGTCGTCGACCAACTCCTCCCAGAAATCCACCATCTGATCCGAGCTCAGGCTGCGCCCCTCTCCCTTCAACTCGTAGGTTCCGGAGTCGGCGTCGTAAAACTCGCTTGCCGCCGGATCCAGCGCCAAGAGCACCTCCGAACCCAGATCGTATCCCGCCGCTTCCACGGCACGGGCGATGAAATCCAGGGCTTGTCGATTGCTCTTCAAGTCCGGTGCAAACCCCCCTTCGTCGCCCACGGAGGTACTGTAGCCCTCACTGCTGAGCTCTTTTTTCAGGGCATGAAAGATCTCCGCACCGCAGCGGACCGCCTCGGCCACCGATCCGGCCTGTACGGGCATCACCATAAACTCCTGTACATCCACATTATTATCCGCATGGGATCCACCGTTGATGATATTCATCATCGGCACCGGCATGGTCGTGGCATTCGTACCTCCGATATATCGAAATAGCGGCATCCCCAGCGCCACCGCCGTCGCCCGTGCCGTGGCCAGGCTGGCGGCCAGGAGCGTATTCGCCCCCAGCCTCGACTTATTCGGGGTTCCGTCCAACTCGCACAGCGTCTCATCGATGCCCACCTGATCCAGGGCGTCTCGGCCCATCAGCGCCGGCCCGATGGTCTCGTGCAATCCCCTCACTGCCTTCTGGACCCCTTTGCCCAGGTAGCGATGTTCATCTTCGTCCCTCAATTCCACGGCTTCATGTTCGCCCGTAGACGCGCCACTCGGCACGGCCGCCCGGCCCACGGCCCCGACGGCCAGGACCACGTCGCACTCCACCGTTGGATTTCCCCGACTGTCCAAGATTTCCCGGGCTACGATGTCCACAATCTCAGTTCGCATCACTTTTATCTCCTTCAGAAGTCGCAGTTATTTGCACATCCATTTTGTCTTCATCATCGTCGTCCCCAATATCAACACCTGCATCGTCGGCCGGCGACGGGCTCTTCAACTGGCGCTCCTTCTCCTTCGGCTCCACCACATAAAATGCGGCATTGAAAAAGCCCCCTCCTCTACGCCGGGCATACAACCCCAGCCGATTCTCTCTGCCATCGATGACCAGCGCCACCTGATAGGGGAGATTGAACAGACTAAGATGTAGTCGCGCCGTCTCTTTGTCCAACAAGGCTTTCGTACCGGGCTGCGCCGAAAAGACGCCCACCACGTGGTGGGCCTCACCATTATCCGCCTGCTGCGCCCTCTCCGTAGCTTGCTCCAGGGCCGGCCGTGTCCGGTCGATTCTGTCCGCTCCATAGAGATATTCCATCCCCCGAAAGGCGACCACCTCGATAAAAGGGCCCCGGGCATCGATACAGAATTGGCCCAATAACACCGCCGTGGCAGCTTCGTCGCGATAGCGTGCCGCCTTCACCAACTCCTCTACGACGTCGATGTACAAATAATAGCGAATGGTCTGATGGCTCATATCCCCGAAAGGACGCACCACGAGCCCCTCGACGGTGGCGGGACTGCGAGAATACAACGCGTCGAGCACTTCTTGTTGCAACTCCTCCCGCAATTCTTCGTATCTTTCTGTCTGTGACATCGGCGAAGGTCACCGACGCGGTCGCACGGCCCGATAGGCCAACTCGCTTATCGGATCGAGAGGGGTCACTCTTTCCTCGTCCAGATGCACCTGCCAGGCGATCTCTCCTTCTCCGTCTCCCAGATCGTAGACATGAGAGATCTTCCAGAGCCGGTCCTCCAACTCCTCTCGCTCCCAGCGACAGGCCGGTGGTTCCCCCGTATCCTCGTCTGGTGTCTTGCATTCTTCATAGAGATCGGCAGAGCCCGTGTCTTCCGTTAGCGTCCACTCCAGGGTCTCCAACATGGCCCGATCGGCGAGGATCGTCCCCAACGCCTCGCAGGGATCCGGGTTTCGGCGACACCAGCCTTGCGCTGGCCCCTGCCAGCGATTTCGCTCTATCAACTCGTCGGGATCGTACATCCCGGGATAGACGTCGACTCGATCCAGGGGATCGAACTCCTCTCCGACGGCCATGATCTCCGTAGCCTGAAGATTGGCCGGCCTCAGGGTCTGATCGTCGTAATTGAATTCGAACTCGGCGTAGACGTTCTCTCCTCCGTCCGTCCACTGAAAGAAGGCTTGAAACATCTCCTGGTAGATGTGATTGACCGTCCACCCCAGGACTGCGTCGTCATCGGTCTTATCGCGCTGCTGGAAATACACCAGCAGTGCCCCGCCGAGGTTTATCCCTCCCGGAAATCGGTGGTTGATGATCGCCGAGACCACCTGACGCTCCTGGTCGTAATAATCGGACTCCATTCCGGCCTCAGGATCGGTGACCACCTGGGCCAATACGTTCTTGGGGACCACATCCTGATGATCGTGATGGATGTCCACCAGCCAGGTCGGCCCCACCGTCACGGCCTCATCCTCGAAGGCATATCGCACCCTGAAAAAGGACGACCCGAAGCGCGTCTCGTCCCACCACTGTGCCTCCCATCCCTTCGGTTCTGCCGACGTAATCTTGAGCACCTCTTCGACGAATTTCGGTTCCTCCATCAATTGTTCAATCGTCCAGTTGTCCCCGTCGCCCTCGATGCCGGGATCGCTCCTTACGGTCCGGGGCCGAACCAGCGAGATCGCCGTATCTCCCAATCCCGCCCAGGGGTTGATCACCTCCCTTTCATCCTCTTCGATCACCTCCGGCACCACCACCGTCTCGGCGTCACGGGTCATGGCAATGAGCATCACCACGCCCAGAATAACGACGGACGCTACGAGGACCCCGAGAATGATCTGTAAGACAAGGCGTGTGTCCATCAACTAGACGGCGTTCGGTCAGGGGAATTTAAATAGACAAGACCAGTCGGGTCGATCTTACACCGTGCGCCAGAACCTGGCAACGCTCCCGAGCCGTATTAAATCGATCTGCAGCTCCGGCTCATGGGGAGTCTTCTTCCTCGGCGTCGGCGACCAGATCGGAGGCGATCATCACCTTCGGTTCCTCCGCCACGGGCAGGTCATCTTCTTCGTCGCTCGTCACCGCCGTTCTTCCACTGATCGCCTGCCGACGATCCTTTGTTGCGTTCCCCTTGCGTCCGGCCGTGACCTGTGCCTGCCTGCTGCCACTGCGAACCTTGGTTTTATCAAAAGGCGGCGGTCCGCCCTCCGAGTCGGAGCTCCAGTCGATCTTCATCGTCTGCTTCAAGTTGTCCGCTTCTCCCTTGACGGGCTGTGCTGTGGCCTTCCGATCTCGTCGATTGAATTTTACCGTCGCGCCCGTATCACCTGGCTCATCGTCCCGACCGGAACGAACGTCAACGGGGTCGATCTCGGTGGTGTCGATCTCGTCGGGGTCGATCTCATCGGAGAGCCCCTCCTCCAGAATACTCTGATCATAGGTCCCCGACGACAGTCCCACCGGCGCTGCCGGGTTGCGAGGCTCGCGCCGAGCCGTGGCGCGATTGAACGCCACCGACGGCCCGTCCTTCTTTCTCGGAGTGGTCGACGGAGCCGACACTTCGTCGGCCTCCAGCCCCGGTGGAATGGTATCCATCCCCTCTCGTGAAAAAGCTTCCATCTTCACCGTCCTTCCCGGATCATCGGAACCCGCCAGGGGATCTTCTGCGACCTCGCCAGACGCCGGCTTCATGGCCGCTCTCGAGGGTGCCGACGACGCCACTCCCGCTGCACTGATGTGTCCGGGTAGATCGGGTGGCCCTTCTGCGCTGATCTCTTTTTTGCCGCTTCTGGGGTTGCTCTCCTTCATTCGCGCCAGATCATCCTCGAAGACCAGCGTCCCCGACGGCGGGGTCACATCGGCAATCGCCTCCGGATCACTTCGCCACTCGTCAGGGGTGTATCGATACTCCGGTGGCACACTCTGGAGACGATCGGCGAAGACCTGGACGAAATTCCACAACAATTTGATGGCCAGTCCCGGCTCACTGCGCAACAGGTTGACGAATTGATCGCGCTCGACCGTCAAGAAGGTCGATGGCTCCACCGTTTTGGCCACCAGATTGGTGTCCTGTTCGTCCTGGGCGTCGATAAGGGCCATCTCTCCGAAATGCTCCCCCGTCGTCAGCACCGAGATCTGCTCTCCGTCCAGTTGAAGCGACACCGATCCCTTCAAGATCAGATAGAAACGGTCATTGTCCTCATCATCTGCCACCACGTCTTTGTCGGCATCCACGTCGTAACGTGTCGCCATCTGGCGGATCTTCTCGAGCTCCGGCGGAGCCAGGTAGTGGAAATAGGGCGTGGTGCGAAGAATCTCGATGACCTCCGCCTTCTTCGGACCGCTCTTGGCTTCTTTCTGTGCCCGTGGCCCGCAGTCGATGACCACCACCGTGATATTGTCCTTTCCTCCAGATTGATTGGCAAAGTCGATGCACCGCTGCGTCGTCTCTTCCGGATCCGCCCCGTTTGTCAGGCTTTGAAGGTCGACGGAGTCGCCGAAATACTCACTCAGGCCGTCGCTGCACATCAGGACTCGATCGCCCGCTTCGATGTCGAAGGTAAAAGCATCGACGTCCACCGTCTCTCGCACCCCGACGGCCCGGGTGACCGCATTTTTGTGGCGGAAGGTCGCCTCCGATGTATCCGGGGGGACCTTGCCCTGGCGGATCATTTCGTTGAGAAGCGAGTGATCGTCGGTGATCTGTTCGAGCTCATCCGATCGGATTCGGTACATCCGTGAATCACCGACATGTCCCACGAAGCCGCGTTTTCCCACCAACACCAGGGCCACACAGGTGGTGCCCATCCCCCGGCGGCTAGGGTCCTGTTGTGCCATCTCGAAGATGCGCCGACTCGACGTCAGCACGGCATGGCGCAACAACTGCTTGAGCTTTTCCACGGCCACTTTGTCGGCCGGATTGTCCCGCAGCCTGTTCAACAGACCCCGCTCAGCATCAATGACGTCACGCACGGTGCGCACGCACACCGCGCTTGCAACCTCACCGGCGGCGTGCCCACCCATCCCGTCACACACCACGAATAATTGGAGGTTCTGATCGACGAGGAAATTATCCTCGTTATGGTCGCGGACGCGGCCCGTATCCGTGGCCGCCCAAAACCGCAATTCCATGATCACTCCTTGCGAAACCTCGCAGGTCTCGAGTGCTCGACACCGAAAAATTCACCGATTTCCAGGAGGCGGGCACTGGCTCGGAGCGCATCATAACCTAAAGTGAGTAAATCATCACCTGCGGTCTCGCAGCGCCACGATCGCCCTCTGCGCTGCACCTTCTCTACCCGGAGATGGCCGGGCTACTTTTCGACACCCCTCCGGGCTCGGCCTATCCTTCGAAGTAGGACGACAGCACCGCCTGGCGTATCGCCACCCCGTTGGTGACCTGCTCGCGAAGCAAGCTGCGCGGACTGTCCACTACCGGATCGGACAATACCTGCCCCCGCATTACGGGCCCCGGGTGTAGGATGACCGTCTTCGCTCCCAGGTAGCGCTCCACCACCGAGGAGTCGATCCCCCAGTCCATCGCATATTCGTGGGGATCGATAATATTGCCATGGATCCGCTCCGGGTGCACCCGCAGCACCACCACCGCGTCGGCCCAACCGAGGGCTTCTTTTCTCGACACGGTCACCCCGCCCGGCCACTGCTCGCGCCGATCCTGGGAGGGCAACAACATCTTCGGTCCCGCCAAAAGCACCTCCGCTCCCAGCTTCGAGAAGGCGTGGGCATCGCTGCGGGCGACCCGACTGTTGACCACGTCTCCCATGATCGCCACTTTCAGTCCCGAAAGGTCGTCACCCAACCCGAAGTGGCGGCGCAGGGTCAGTGCGTCCGAAAGTCCCTGAGTGGGATGCTCCCCGTTGCCATTTCCAGCGTTGACGATGGGCACCTTGAGGCGATCCACCAGCAGATGTGGAAGCTGGCGATCGTGGTGGCGCACGACAAATCCGTCAATGCCCATTGCCGCAAGAGACCGGCAGGTATCGGCCACCGATTGGCCCATCAACACCCCCGTCTCCTGATCGCTGAGCACAACGACGTCGGCTCCCAGTCGATTCGCCGCAAGCTCGAAACTGACCCGGGTCTGAGGACTGGGCTCCAAAAACAATAGGCCCAGCGTCCTTCCCGAGAGTGTGTCCCCCCGATGATCCGGCGTCGTCACCTCTCCCTTTTCGTCCAGATATTCCTCGGCCACGTCCAGAAGCTCGATCATTCGCTCCCGGCTCATCTCTTGCAGTCCAATCAAGTGCATTGCCTTCTCCATCATCCGAAATCAGGGCCACCACAGGGCGGCCCCATCCATGCCGACTTTGCTTCACATCCCACACATCAGGCCCCGGGCACCGGAATACCTACTCCACCCTCATCCCAAAGCGGTCCCAGCGAATCCCCGGCTCTCCGGTTCGCCCGTCCTCGATGGACAACCAGATGACGATGGCCCTGCCCTTGATATAGTCCTTGGGCACCTGACCCCAGCAGCGGCTGTCCGCCGAGTTGTCACGATTGTCGCCGACGGCGAAGAAATGCCCCTCCTCCACCGTCATCGGTCCGAAGTCGCGGCCCTCGTTGTATCCCGGCGGATTGTCCTCGCGGATGCGATAGCTGCGATCACCGACGGTCTCTTCGTAATAATACGCCGTGCGTCCCGCCTGTCCCGGAGCCGGCCTTCGGTCCAAAGGCTCCCTCTCCAGGGGCTCTCCGTTGAGGTAGATCTGGGAGTTGCGGCCCTCCACCGTGTCTCCCGGCAGAGCGATGATGCGCTTGATGAAATCCTTTTCGTCGAAGTTGAGAATACATTCGGCATGCTGCTTTCCGTCAGCCATCGCCTGCGCGCGCTTCTCATCGACGTAGTCTCGGGCCTCTTCTGCGGGGAAGCGAAAGACCACCACCTCCCCGTAATCGGGCTGCGCAAAACGGGCCACGAATTGGGTCGTAAAGGGAACTCGAATCCCATATCGGAGCTTGTTGACGAAGAGATGATCGCCGCTGACCAGGGTGGGCTCCATACTCCCGCTGGGGATCTTGAAGGCCTCGAAGAAAAAGGCTCGCAAGATGAGAGCGCACAATATGGCCAACCCGATCGTCTCTGCGTACTCCCTCCACATGGGTTTGACCGACACTCCGGCCAGGTGCTCTTCCGACAGGGACTCCACCGTCTGAGAGACCTCTTCCACATACTCCAGTTCCTCTCCCTCGATGGCCTGGCGAAGGGCGTTGAGTTCTTCCTGGATGCGGTAGCGCGCATCATCGCCGATCTTCTTGGCTCGATCGAGGCGAAGCTGGGTCTCCTCCACCAGTTCGCGCGCTTGCTCTAAGCGCTCTTCCGAGTTTTTCTCTTCCTCACTCACCGACCTCTCCCTCTGCGGGGAACTTCTGGCGTCCCTGCCAGATCTCGCATTCGTTGGCGCCCTTTACGGGCCACCGACCATCCACATCGTGATCCTGGCTTTGCGCTCAGTCCTGGTCCACTCGCAACACGGCGAGGAACGCCTCTTGTGGAATGTCGACACTTCCAACCTGTTTCATCCTCTTCTTTCCTTCTTTTTGGCGCTCCAACAACTTTCGCTTCCGGCTGACGTCTCCTCCATAACACTTGGCGGTGACATTTTTGCGAAAGGCTCGAATCGTCTCCCTGGCGATGATCCGGCTTCCAATGGCGGCCTGAATCGCAACCTGGAACATCTGACGGGGAATGACCTTCTTGAGTTGTTTCGCCAGCGCGCGACCCTTTTCGTAGGCGAAATCGCGGTGAATGATGATGCTCAGCGCGTCCACCGCATCGCCGTCGACCAGGATATCGAGCCGAACCAGATCGCCTGGACGATAACCAATCATCTCGTATTCAAAGCTCGCATAGCCCCGCGAGACCGACTTGAGGCGGTCGTAAAAATCAAACATCACCTCGTTCATCGGCAATTCGTAGGTCAGGATGATGCGATTTGAGCCCGAGTAGCGAAGGTCCTTTTGGGTTCCCCGCCGCTCTTCGCACAACTTGATGACCGGACCCACATGTTCGGGGGGCACGTGAATGGTCGCTTTGATAAAGGGCTCTCGAATCTCCTCAATCTCATGGGCGTCGGGAAACTCACTGGGGTTTTCCACCTTCTTCGACTCTCCGTCGGTGGTGTCCAATTCGTAGACCACCGATGGCGCCGTGGTGATCAGCTCCAGATTGAACTCGCGCTCCAGGCGCTCCTGGATGATCTCCATATGCAACAATCCCAGAAATCCACAGCGAAAGCCAAACCCCAATGCCTTACTGGTCTCCGGCTCGTGGGTCACACTGGCGTCGTTGAGCTCCAATTTCTCCAGCGCATCGCGCAGGGCATCGTAATCATCGGACTCCGTGGGATAGAACCCGCAAAACACCATGGGCTTGACATCCTTGAAGCCCGGAAGCGGTTCCTTGGCTCGAGCCTGCGTGGACGTGATCGTATCCCCCACCTTGGCAAGGTTGACGTCCTTGATCATGGCCGTCAAGAACCCCACTTCTCCCGGCCCCAGCCGATCCACCGGTCGGGCCTCCGGACTGTACACTCCCAGCTCGTCGACCTCGCTGGTAGCCCCGGAGGCCATCCACTCCACCTCCATTCCGCTTCGCAGCTCTCCCTCCACGACCCGCACCAGATTGATGACCCCTCGGTAGGGATCGAACCAGCTGTCGAAGACCAGCGCCTTCAACTCCTCTTCTCGATCTCCCTGGGGAGGAGGAATCAGGTGGACCACCGCCTCCAGAATCTCCTCGATTCCCTTTCCCTCTTTGGCGCTCGCAAGAACGACGTCGCGCGTATCCAACCCGATCACCTCTTCGATCTCCTCGCAGACCCGATCGGGATCGGCCGAGGGAAGATCGATCTTGTTGAGCACCGGAATGATCTCCAGATCGTTGTCCAGCGCCAGATAGACATTGGCCACCGTCTGGGCCTCCACCCCCTGGGCGGCGTCCACCACCAAGATCACGCCCTCGCAGCAGGCCAGGCTTCGAGAGACTTCGTAGTTGAAGTCCACATGACCCGGGGTGTCGATGAGGTTGAAGATATATTCCTCGCCGTCCTTCGACTTGTATTTCAGGCGCACCGTCTGCGCCTTGATGGTGATCCCTCGCTCGCGCTCCAGGTCCATATTGTCGAGAAATTGCGCTTTTTTGTCGCGCGCCGAAATCGCCTCGGTGACGTCCAAAATCCGGTCCGCCAGGGTCGACTTTCCATGATCGACGTGGGCGATGATGGAAAAATTGCGCAGCTTCTTTTGATCGATCGGTCGTTTGCTCATCTGGTTCGGGATCGAAGTTCAGTGGACTGGGCGAATCGGAGCCGAAGGGCACCGACAAAGGGGCATCGAAATTTCACTACATCCTGGCGGGTCACCCTCCTCGGCCCGCGTATTCGTCGGCAAAAACAGGTCGAATCCCTCCATTCTTCCCGTCGAGGTTCGAATTCATACCCCACACCATCGGACCGGACAAGCCGGTTCGTCTGCCCCACCTCTTATGCATCGGTCCTCGATGGTGGGAGACGATCAACTTTGACACCGCCAGCTCAACCAACCATTCTCTAGGCGTGCTCGCCACTGGCCACCGCTTTTGCTGGCGAGGATGAGCACGACGCAATGGACAAAGCATTTTCAATTCGTGGCCACATGGTATTATTTATGGTCACTGGCATTTCCCTCTTTTTGTGAGCTTGTCGATGCATGCCCTGCACTTCACCGCCTCCACCCGACCCGTCGCCCTCATCCTGGTCCTGATCGCGATCGTCGCCACCACCTCGTCGGCCTGCAGCTCCGACGACGCAGCCCGCGTCGACGACGAGGCACAAGCCCTCGACGAGGTGCGACCGGGGGTCACCCGAGAGGAGGCGGAAGACGGCACCATCATCGAATATCTCGACACCAACGGCGACGGACACCCCGACATCGTGCGCCATGTCGAGGTCCACACCCTTCCTCACGATCCGAGCCGTGTGCAGCGCCGCATCCGCATCCTGGAGGTCGACGTCACAGGGGATCACAAATTTAACGTCCGCCGCCATTATGACGAGCTTGGAAATCTGGTGCGCGAGGAAAACGATCAGCGCCTCGACGGGCAGATGGACACCTTCCTGTACTACTCAGGAGGAGATCTCATCCGAAAGGAATTCAAGGATGAGACCGGCCAATATATCCAGGAGCGCCGAATCTACTACTACGGTGAGTTGACCCGCGTAGAGACCGATCACAACGGCGATGGAAACGTCGATCGCTGGGAGTATTACGAGGACGGCGTATTGATGCGCATCGGTCGCGACACCGTGGGAGACGGCTCGGCGGACACCTGGCAATTGCGCTGAGCGGCCCTACTCAAGAAGCGTCTGTCAGGGAATCCACGAATTCGTCGAATGCCTCCTCCTGGGAGGTCACGACGGCCTCGTCACCGAGCATTCGAAAGAAGAACAACCCCGCCGACGCCTCGGCGATCGCTCCCAATAATCTTTGATCCTCCATCGGTTCCGTCGCCCCTCCCATGGGCATATCCGTATGGTAGGTCCCCGCCGCATCCAGGGTGTGCACGGTCATCCCTTCCACGTCGCGCGTCGCACGGGTCGGCTGCGGTCCTCCCTGAAGCTGTGAGGCCCAGCGATCGAGGTTGGCGTCCACCCCGCCCGCTCCTCCGGGGCCGAAATAAAATACCACCACCTCCGCCGTGCCCTCATCGGAGTCCATGGCGTACTCGGCAAAGCGCATATCGTTTGTCTGCTGGCGAGGCTCCCACTGCGACGGAGCCTCCCAGAGGATGGGCCCGGCCTGGCCGTACTCCTCAGGGGTCGGTCGCTCCACCGCCGGCCCCGCAGCTTCCATCTGTTGCCCCGGCGCGGGGGCCGAGCCGCCTGCAGAGTCCCCGTCGAGCGTCGGATGACCCGGAGGGCGATCCTGCCCCTGAATCGGCCCCGCCGACCCTCCGGAGGGGCTGGGCTGCGTCGACGCACCCTCGCCGGCGCGCTCCCCGTCGGAGCTCGTCGCCGTCGCCCTCGGAGCGTCGGCAAATTCATCGGGCTCACAGCCCCCTGCCATCGCCGCCGCTCCTATCGCCACAAGACACCACCGTCGCCACCGAACCATTTCTCTCTCCTCGCTCGTTTCCATTTCGTTTTCCGACCCCCAATTTCTGTCTACCGCCTATGTCATCAATAGATCACTGGCATCGTATTCCTGCTCCACTCGCCCTTCCCCCATGATCGACAGTCGGGCGTAGTGATTGAGTCCCGTACGCATATCGGTGGCTCGCACGCTCACCATTCCATTGGTATCCACCTCGAAGGTCACCTCGATCTGGACCTCTTCGCGCGGCCCCGGGGGAATCTCCGTCAACTCCAGGGTTCCCAACTGGCGGTTGTCCTCAATGCGTCGGCTATTCCCGGAGTACACCGGCAAGACCACCCGGGTTTGATTGTCCCGAGAGGGAGAAAAATAACGCGTACGCTCCAGGGGCAACTGTCCGTTTCGCTCGATGATGATATCCATCACCCCTCCCACCGTCGCCACTCCCAGGGCGTGGGGAGTGACGTCCAACAGAAGTGGTCCCCCGCCCTGGTCGTCGTCGAGCCCCTCCATCCAGGAGTCGTCGGTGGGGTCGAAGTTCTGATCGCCCGGCCGAGGAGCCTGACTTTGCTGCGCCAGTGACGACCCGAAGACGGCAGCGCCGATCGCCACGACCTCGTCGGGGTTGATCCCCAGCACGGGCTCGCGGTTGAAAAATTCCCTGGTGCGCTGCTGAACGATGGGGATCCGCGTGCTCCCTCCCACCAGGACCAGGTGATCGAGCTCCGCCTGCTGAATCCCCGCCGTTTGCAAAGCGTCGCGACAGGTCTGAAGACTCTGGTCGACGATATCGATGCACCGCTGATTGAACTCCCCACGGCTGAGTCGAAATTCCAGCGCCACTTCCTGCATCGTCCCCGGGACGTACTCCTTGATGGTGGCTGCAACGCTGTCCTGCTGGGTGAGCTGACACTTCAAGTGCTCCGCCAGCACTTTTAGGCGCTGCCGTGCCAGCGGATCTGCCGACAGGTCGATCTGATGCTGGCGCTCAAAGGCGTTCATCATCACGCTGGCCAGGCGGTTGTCGAAGTCGTCTCCTCCCAGATAGCTGTTGCCGGCGGTGGCCAGGACCTCGAAGACGTTGCTGCGCAGCTCCAGAAGGGTGATATCAAAGGTGCCGCCGCCGAAGTCGTAGATCGCCACCCTCTCGCGCTTATTTCCGCCATAGCCGTAGGCCAGGGCTGCCGCCGTGGGCTCGTTCAACAGGCGCATCACCTCCAGTCCGGCCAGCTCCCCGGCCCTCTTGGTGGCTCGGCGCTGTCCCTCGTCGAAATTGGCCGGCACGGTGATCACCGCCTTCGTCACCGGGATCCCCAGATATCCCTCGGCCAGCGACTTCAAATAGGCCAACACCCGGGCTCCGATGCCCTCGGGAGGGTGGAGGTGGTTGTCGATCTGGATTCGCGGCGCGTTCTGCTGGTCCGGGACGATGGTGAATGGGAAGGAACCCATGAGCATCTTGAGCTCCGGGCTGTCGAAGGGACGTCCGATCAGGCGCTTTGCGGAGTATACCGTGCGCATCGGTTGTTCTGCCCGAAACCGACGGGCGTCGTTTCCGACGATGGTCTGTCCATCTTCGCGAAAATGGACGATCGAAGGATGGATTCGTCGCCCCTGCGCATCGGGGACGACGATCGCTTCGCCCTCCAACACCACGGAGATGACCGAGTTCGAGGTGCCGAGGTCGATGCCGACGACGATTTCACTCATGGCGCTTCCTGTCGCTTATTCAAAGGGTCCGTTCCCGGGTGCCAGGGCCTGCATTGACGAGTGCCGAAGCTGGCCTCGCCACTCCAGGTGCCTACTATATCGCGCCCCATGGTGCCACAGATCGGGTCTTCGGTGCCACAGAGGGAAGCTCAATATCGTGCCGTAAGCCGGAGGTGACGGTCGAGGCCCGGACTCCGAGCTTCGTCGGTTGCCCATCCTTGCCCCTTCGATTATGAAAGGGCCCGGTGAAGGGGCCGGCTATCGATCCGTCGGCGCTGTTGTCGACGCCCCGCACATGTAACGCTGTTTTCGGAGTTTCACCGTGAACGAACTTCATTTTTCCATTCGGCTCGTCCTATTCCTCGGCGTTGTCGCCGGATTCGCCTCCGCGGCCTGGATTGTCTTCTGGCTTCTGAAATACGTGGCCTGGGGACAGGGAAGTCTGAAGACCGACGAGCTCGCCGAACGCGTCAAGGGTGTCTTCGTCAACGTCATCGGTCAGGCCCGGGTGATCGCCGAACCGGCCGGCGTCATTCACCTCTTCATCTTCTGGGGCTTTCTCGTCCTGCAGTTGGAGACGTTGGAATATATTATCGGCGGCCTGTTCTGGGGCTTTCACTGGAGCGCATATATCGGCGACACCGCCTATCACGTCCTGCTATTCTTGCAGGATATCTTCGGCGTGCTCGTTTTGGTGGCCTGCGCCGTCGCCGCCGTTCGCCGCTTCGTGGTCCGGCCCAAGCACGCCAAGCCCTCGATGGACGCCGCCGTCATCCTCGTGCTGATCGGGGCCCTGATGATCAGCAAATTCTTCGTCCACGGCGTCGAAATCGCCGTCGACGCCAACCACTGGGATCCGGCCTGGACCCCTGCCGCCGCCGGCTTCGCCTCCTTCTTCGGCGCCATTGGTGCTGAGGCGGCCACCGCCGAGGGTTGGACGCGTTGGGATTGGATCTTCCACGGCTCCTACTGGGCGCATATCGCCATCGTCGTCTTCTTCGCCAACTACATCCCCTTCGGAAAGCACCTCCACCTCATCGGCGCCATCCCCAATATCTTCTTCCGAAAACTCGAGCCCAAGGGTGCTGTCTATCCCATCGACATGGAGGATATGACCATCGAGACCTACGGGGCTCAGAAGGTCGAGGATCTCCACTGGAAGCAGTTGCTCGACACCTATGCCTGTACCGAATGTGGCCGCTGCGAGCACTACTGCCCGGCCTACAATACCGGAAAACCCCTCAACCCGATGATGATCATCGAGAATATCAAGGGTCATCTGCGTGAAAAGGGCGCCGCCGTGGTCAAAAATGACGACCCCGACGCAGCCGAAGAATATCCGCCTCTGGCCGGCGGAATCATCACCAAGGAAGAGCTGTGGGCCTGTACCACCTGCGGGGCCTGCGTCTCCAACTGCCCCGTCTTCATCGAACATGTGGACACCATCATCGACATGCGCCGCTACCTGGCGCTCATGGAAGCCGACTTCCACGCCGAGGTAGGCCGCACCTTCCGCAATATGGAGAATAACTCCAACCCCTGGGGCATCAGCTCCTCCTATCGCGGCGACTGGGCAGAAGGCCTGGATATCCCGCTGATGAGTGAATTGTCACAGGCTCCGGATTATCTCTTCTTCGTCGGATGTGCCGGAAGCTTCGACGACCGGCAAAAACGGGTCACCCAGGCCTTTGCCCGGATCCTGAAGACCGCCGGCGTCTCCTTCGCCATGCTCGGAAAGGAAGAGGGTTGCACAGGAGATCCGGCCCGGCGTATTGGCAACGAATATCTGTACTGGATGCTGGCCTCCCAGAATATCGAGACCCTCAACAACTACGGGGTCACAAAGATCATCACCACCTGTCCCCACTGCTTTCACACCATCGGCAAGGAGTATCCCCAGCTCGGTGGAGATTACGAGGTCATCCACCACACGGAGCTGCTCAACGAGCTCATCAAAGACGGACGCATCGAGCTCAAGCCCGGGGCGACCCGTAAGATCACCTACCACGATTCGTGCTATATCGGCCGATGGGACGACAATTACGAAAATCCCCGCGAGGTCCTCGACGCCGTCCCGGGTGTGATCACCCAGGAGATGGATCTGAATAAGAAGCAGGCCTTTTGCTGCGGCGCCGGGGGTGGCCGAATGTGGATGGAGGAGACCACCGGAAAGCGGGTCAATATCGAACGTACCGACCAGGCCCTGCACACCCAGCCCGACGCCGTGGCCGTCAACTGTCCGTTCTGTCTGACCATGTTCGACGACGGCCTCAAAAACCGCGGAGCCGAAGACGTGGAACTCCTCGACCTGGCCGAGATCATCGCCGACAGCATGGTCGACGACGCCGATTCGGACACCGACGACGAAACCCCGGCGGCCGCCGAGTAAACGCCACTGGTCGCTACCATAAGGATGTCCAGTTCAACACAAGACTCCCATCGGAGGCCCCATGAGCGACCACGTCCAGAATCTGGAAGACTTCGACCCAAAGGTCCACGAAATCCTGGAGGCCGAGGACCGCCGCCAGGGCCGGACCATCCGACTCATCGCAAGCGAGAATTATGCCTCCACGGCCGTGCGAGATGCCACGGCCTCCCGGCTGACCAATAAATACAGCGAGGGCTATCCCGGTCGGCGCTACTACCAGGGACAGCAATATACGGACGCCATCGAAAATCTGGCTCGTCAGCGGGCCTGCGATCTCTTCGGCGCCGATCATGCCAACGTCCAACCCTACTCCGGCTCTCCAGCCAACCTGGCCGTCTATTACGCCCTGTTGGAGGTCGGCGATCCCATCCTGGGGATGGGACTTCCCTTCGGCGGCCACTTGACCCACGGCTGGAAGGTCAGCTTCTCGGGCCGTTTTTATGACGCCCACCAATATCCGGTCGATCGGCAAACGGAGCGAATCGACTTTGCCGAGGTCCGCCGCATCGCAAAGGACGTAGAGCCCCGCCTCATCATCTGCGGGGCCTCGGCCTATCCGCGCACCATCGACTTCGAGGCTTTCGCCGAGATCGCCGACGAGGTGGGGGCTTATCTTCTGGCCGATATCGCCCACATCTCCGGGCTCGTCGCCGCCGGGGTCCACCCTTCCCCGGTGGGCCTGGCCGACGTGGTCAGCTCCACGACCCACAAGACGCTTCGCGGCCCCCGCGGGGGACTGATCCTCTGCGAAGAAGAACATAAAAAGGCCATCGACCGCGCCGTCTTCCCCGCCCTGCAGGGCGGCCCCCACATGAACGCCATTGCGGCGGCCGCCGTCGCCTTTGGCGAGGCCATGACGAAGGACTTCAAGGACTACGCTGGCCAGGTCGTCGACAACGCCCGCGCTCTGGCCGCAGGCCTCGAATCACTGGGCCTTCGCCTCGTCGCCGGTGGCACGGACAATCACCTCATCCTCGTCGACCTTACGCCCCGAGACATGGGCGGACGAGACGCCGCCGTGGCCCTGGAAAAAGCGGGCGTCGTCGTCAACTCCAACAGCATCCCCTTCGACAGCCGCGGACCCTTCGATCCCTCGGGCATCCGCATCGGCACGGCCGCCGTCACCACCCGGGGAATGGACGCCGACGATATGGGCCGCATCGCCGACTTCATCGGCCGCGCCCTCGACCATCTCGACGACGACCAGGCCTTAAACGCCATCGCCGCAGAGGTCGAGGAATTTTGCTCGGACTATCCTCTTCCCTGAGTTCGTTGGATCCGTGACTGACCTGGCACTTCCCAAACTGTGAACGGACGTCTTCCCCATGTACAACGCATTGATCTCGATCGCCGCCGCCGTCGCCGTCACCCTGATCTTCGGCTTTCTCCTCGGCGGCGGCGACCTTCGCATCACCTACGGCATCATCCCCGGCCTGCTCACCGCCCCCATCGCCTACGTCATCCTGGCCCGGCGCACCATGAAGCAATTGCAGGCCCTGGTAGGCCGCGCCCAACAACCTCTGCAGGGCCAGAATATCGACCAGGGGGTCGAGATCCTCAAAGAGGGCTACGCCCTGAGCAAGTGGCAGTTCTTCGTGGAGGCTCAGATCGACGCCCAGATCGGCACCATCCTCTACATGGCACAGCGCTTCGATGAGGCAGAACCCTTTCTGAAGCGCTCCTTTAAGAAAAACTGGATCGCCCGGGCCATGCTCGGAACCCTTTACTACAAGCAGAAGAAGCACGACAAAATGAAGGCCGTCTTCGAAGAGGCGGTGACGGCCAACAAAAAAGAGAGCCTTCTGTGGAACCTCTACGCCTACTGCCTGTGGAAGTCGGGCGACCGCGACGAGGCGATTGACGTCCTCAACCGGGCGATCGACAAGGCCGGCGACGACAAGCGTACCAAGAAGAACCTCAAGCAACTCAAGAATGGTCGCCGCATGAAGATGAGAGCATGGAATATGCAGTGGTATCAATTCCATCTCGATCGACCGCCGGCGATGCGTCATCAACCCCAATTTCAACGTCGTTGAGCCCTCAACAACTTTCCTCCTCGTTCATTGGAGCCCTCATGTCCGAGCCCAACCCGACCACCGACATTCCGGACAATATCGGTCGCAACGATCCCTGTCCCTGCGGAAGCGGGCGTAAATACAAAAAGTGCTGCCGCCGCCGTCACCGCCTTCAGAAAGAGGCGGAGAAAAAGAGCCAGGCCCCGCACCGCATCGTCGGACCCGACACCATCCCCTGGGGCGTCTTCAAGCGCCTGCGTCAGATCCAGGACAATAACGCCGTCGGCGTCTTCTACGATCTCTGCCATGATCAGGGACCGTTCCGCGAGCGCTTCTCCGACAAATCGGCCTTCGTCACGGCCATCGACAATGGCGAGATCTCTCTGCCCGCCGCAGGGGCCTTCAAATTGGTCCACATGCGCCTCGATCCACCCGACACCTATCTCGTGATCCGCGAAGACGATCCCAAGCAATCGGACGTGGCGTTCCAACTCGTCACCCTTCGTCGAAACGAGATCGACGCCGACGGTGGCGAACGCGACGTCGAACACGCCGGATTCCGCATCTGGGACTACCAACCCCACCGCATCGACCGCGATCAACTCGGCGACGAGTTGTCCATGGATATCTTCAACATCCAGTGGCGACCCGTCGACCAGTGATCGTCTGCGAGCCGGCGGCTCCAGCCCCCGGCTCGCCACCCACCTCCCTTCCAAAAACAAAAGTCGGCACCGCCCCGAGATCGAGACCGAGATCGAGTACGAGATCGAGCACGAGATCGAGACCGAGATCGAGACCGA
>SLPW01000335.1 GCA_007131755.1 Myxococcales bacterium
CATCGACTACGTAGTCACCGATGCCCCACTCTTCGAGCACCTCCGCGGCCCGATCGACGCCGTATCCCTTTCCGATCCCGCCCAATCCGATGAGCCTGTCCTCTTCGGAAAATCCGATGGTGCCCCCTTCCTCGTCGACGACGACTGCCGAATGATCGATCCGGGGAAGACACCTCTCGATCTCTTCCGTAGTTGGAATCCGCTCCTCGCTCATCGACCACAGATGGCCACAACTGGCGAAGGTGATGTCGAAAGCTCCCCCGGTGAGCTCCGAGTATTCGACGCCCCGGCGGACCACCTCGAACAACTCCGGACCCACCGCCACCGCCTCTTCTGCCCCGCGCCGGTTGACCTCACTGAGCTCGCTATCCCCTCGCCACTCACTGATCAATGCCTCCACGCGATGAACCTCGGCAAAGGCGGCCTCCATGGCCTGCGCTGCCTCTTGCGAATCATCGCTCACCACCTGGATGTGGAAATTGGTCCCCATCATGGGCTGCGAGCGCTGATAGACCTGCAGGTCCTGCTGCGACGGCTCCTCACCGCAGCCGGAGACCGTCGGCGAACATCCAGCAATGCTCAATACGACTGCAGCGAAGATGAGGTACGGCGACCGACGACTATGCTCCTCCCGGGGCATCGCGCCTCCTGGACGTGGGAACCAGTTTGCGCCGACTGCACTGCCTGTGGCGACGGGGTGAAACAGGAACCTAAGCCGCCATCTCTATTTTTCTATGATGAAGATCATAATTTGAAGCGCGGCTAAGGAGCGCGGCCAGCCTGGCCGCAGTCAGCGAGCGGCGCCGGGGTCACGTTTTTCGACCCCGCGACGCTCGCTTTCACACTCGATGCCCCCCGGCCCTCTTCGATAAGCGCCCTGGCAGGGCGCGCTCCCCGGCCCACTCATGCGCCCTGGCAGGACGCGCTCCTGGACGCGCTCCTCACTCAATGATCGTGCTCGTCGTGCCGATGCGGCTCCACCTCGTCGACGTCGTCGACCTCCTCGGGAGGCTCCGGGATTTCGATGCCGTCACGCTCCAACTCCTGCTCCGTGGCGAGTCGGGCGACGGTGTCCTCCGGATGATCGTACCAGCCGGGGTCTTCGTCGTCGTCGACCTCGTCGCGGACTTTGACGATGGTGAACATGCCTCCCATCTCGATGGGACCGAAGGGACCGGGCGTGGTCTGCATGGCCACCGAATTTCGGGGCATGGCCATGGCATGGTGGTCGTGCTCATCGTCGTGAAGCATTCCGGCCATGCCGGCTTCACCCATATGCATAAACTCCGGGATCAAGGGTTGAACGGCCTCGTTGACGGCCCCGGCGTCGACGCCGACCGCAGGTGGATCGGGGTGGCCCATCTGATTCATGACGTGGTGGAGCATATGGCAGTGAAAGGCCCAGTCGCCGGGATTATCGGCCACGAAGGTGATCTCCCGAACGGCGCCGGTAGGCACCAGGACAGTGGTCTCCGGCCACTGCGCGCCCTCGGGAATCGGTCCTCCTTCGGTGGCGGTGATATCGAAGACGTGGCCGTGGAGATGGATCGGATGGTGGCTCATCTGACTGACGTTGATGAGGCGAACGCGGACGCGGTCGTTCGTCTGTACCACCAGGGGATCCGTGCCGGGAAAGACCTTGCTATTCATGGTGAGCGTGTTGAAGTCCACCATCTCCGTGGTGTCCGGACGACTCCTTCCGGCGCGTACGGCGAATTCGGACAGGAGGATGACGAAATCGCGGTCGATCGGTTCCGGCTGCTGGGGGTGGACGACGATGGCGCCCATCATGCCCATTCCAATCTGGGTCATCTCGTCGGAGTGGGGGTGATACATAAAGGTCCCCTGACGCGGCAGGTCGAATTCGTACCAGAAGGTCTCCCCGGGGCTGATGATGGGCTGGGTGAGCCCGTTGACGCCGTCCATTCCGTTGGGGACTTGGTGCGATGCCATCCCTGGCATCGTCAGAATCTTGGTGCGATGCCATCCCTGGCATCGTCAGAATCTTGGTGCGATGCCATCCCTGGCATCGTCGCAGGGGCGTCGTTGTTCATCTTGCCTGCCCCTGCCCGCTGTCGATCTTTAGAAAACACCCCGCAACACGCATCGCCCGTAGCGGAGTACCACCATGACCACTGACACCGCGAATCTTCCCGCTCTCAACGACGCCGACAAGGCGCAGATGATCCGCTCCGGCGAACAGGGACGCGCGCCGCTTCCGCTCAAGGGCTACGCCACTCTGGTGGTGACCTTCAACGCCGGCGCTGCACTGCTCCTCAACTGGGCCTACCGGCGCGACAAGCTCCTCGAAAAGGTCTCCTTCGCCGACATCGCCGTGCTCGCCATGGGAAGCCAGCAACTGGGCCGGATGGTGAGCAAGGACCGGGTGACCACGGGGTTTCGAAAGCCCTTTACCCGCTACCACGGCACGGACGGAGCGCTCTATGGCGAGGACAAGGAGTCGACCCGCCGAGACGGCGGCGAACTTCGCGCCGCTATCGGAGAGCTATTGACCTGTCCCTACTGTTCTTCCGTATGGACCACGGGCGCCTTATTCGGAACCTACCTCGCCAATCACCGGCTCGGGCGCAGCATCGGCGCCTTCCTCTCCACCGTCACCCTCACCAACTTCGCCCAGAAGCTCTACCGCAGAATCCTCGAGAAGTAAGAAGGGGCGTACGAGCGCTCCCGGCGGTAAACGTTCCGTAGGGAGGCAACGGGAGGGCTGTACTGGGACGGACATCCGCCTATTTAGATCGCATCCAGAAAAGGCGATCGACGCCGAAGCTCGCGGTGTATAAGAGGTTTTCCGGATAATAAAATGCTCGATGGACACGAACTCTTGGCTGATTATGGCAATTTTGTCTCGAAAGTCGGCCCATTACACATGGAGCCGATAGCTAACTGCTATCGCCACCCGTAGGCGACGAAAACCAAATGTGTGGCATCCTCCTCGACCCATGCAGAAAGCAACGGCTCGAGTACCTTCGTCGACACCCTTACACATCCGAAATGTCACTTGAGTTACCGTGCTCTGGCAGACTGCAAGGAGGCGCTGTACGCGGAGCGCGGAGTCACTGAGCGCGAAGGCGCTGTACGCGGAGCGCGGAGTCGCTGAGCGCGAAAAATGAGCGCTGGAACACGGAGCCGCGATAGAGCCCACGGAGCCTCTGCTGATTACGCTGCAAACAGCTCGACGTTGGTTGCTGGGCGATGTGTTGTGCTCCTCTCGGCCTTACGGGGTGTGCGGCGGGGACTGCCGATGGCCGGGAGGCCATCGTCTCCGCCTCTTCTACCCTGCGCCGCAAACCCCACACCTCCATCGAAGCCTATTGACCCTCCCCGTGAGGAACGAACGGGGAGGTGGGCCCAGGCCGGGGCACCCGGCCGTCTGGGCCCGGAGGGGTCCGGCGAGTACCGAAAGACCTGAGAGGCCCTTACCCCTCAAATCGGCGTGACCGTCACCGAGTGGATTCGCACCTTCCCGCTGCCATCGAAGAATAGCCCCACGCCACCGGCGGCTTCTGGGCTGGCATGGCCGTGGCCCAGCGCTTCGCCATCGAGGCGTCCGTAGAAGTGACGGCCCGATGCGGAGACGGTGAGCCTGAAGACGTCGTCGGGAACCCGATCCGCACTGCCGCCGTCGAGCACGTCTTCGTCTCCCAAGCGCTTCGTTCGCCGAAAAAACAATGGTGATAATGGAGGTAATCGCTCCCCCCATCCCCTTATCTCCTTTTGCTTATATGGCTGGATCGCAATGACCATCACCTTAGTTTCGACGACGTCATCACGTTTGAACAAAGGATGGTAAATGACTGACGACCACTCTCACCACGACCACAAACACCACGACGAACATGGCGGTCAGGGCGGTCACGACAAACACGCCGGCCACAGCGTGGAGATGTTCCGCTCCAAATTCTGGTTGTGTCTGGTCCTCACCATTCCCGTCGTCTTCTGGTCGGAGCATATTCAGATGCTCTTCGACTATACGGCCCCGACCTTTCCGGGCTCGGCGCTGATCGAGCCCGTGCTGGGAACATTCATCTATCTCTACGGCGGGATGGTCTTCTTGAAGAGCGCCTGGGGCGAACTCAAAGATCGCCTTCCCGGGATGATGACCCTTATCTCGCTGGCCATTACGGTGGCCTTCGTCTTCAGCGTCGCCGTGGAGCTCGGATTCGACGCCTCCGCCCTGTGGTGGGAGTTGGCCACGCTGGTCACCATCATGCTGCTCGGGCACTGGATCGAGATGCGATCCATCTCCAGCGCGCGGGGAGCTCTGAAGGAGTTGGCGAAATTATTGCCCGACAAGGCCACACGCATCGTCGATGGAGAGACCGAGGAGGTCAGCGTCGACGAGCTTTCCGAGGGCGACCTTGTTCTGGTGCGACCGGGAGACCGGGTGCCCGTTGACGGCGTCATTCGCGAGGGAAAGAGCAACCTCAACGAGTCGATGATCACTGGCGAATCCGAGCCGGTGTCCAAGGGGCAGGATGACGAGGTCATCGCCGGCACCATCAACGGGCAGGGCTCACTTCGCGTGGAGGTGATGGGCGTCGGCGCGGAGACGAAGCTGTCGGGGATCATGCGGCTTGTCGCCGAGGCCCAGGAGTCGAAATCGCGCTCTCAGCTTCTGGCCGACAAGGCCGCCCAGCTTCTGACCGGCGTCGCCATCAGTGTCGCTCTGCTCACCCTGGTGATCTGGCAGTTGATCGGAAGTCCCATCGACTTCACGGTGGTCCGGGTGGTGACCGTACTCGTCATCGCCTGCCCCCACGCCCTGGGGCTGGCCGTCCCCCTCGTCGTCGCGATTTCCACGACCATGGGCGCCAGCTCGGGGCTCCTGGTCCGTGACCGCCGCGGACTCGAGGAGGCCCGCGACTTGAGCGCCGTCATCTTCGACAAGACGGGAACGCTCACCCTCGGCGAATTTCGCGTCGTCGCCATCGACACCGCCGAAGCTCTCTCCGAGGAAGAGGCCCTTCGCATCGGCGCCGCCATCGAGGCCGAATCGGAGCATCCCATCGCCCAGGGAATCGTAAAGAGCGCTGACGAGCGCGAGATCGACTACCCCGACGCCAAGGACTTTCAGAATATTACGGGCAAAGGGGTGGTCGCCACCGTTGACGGAACGGAATACGAGATGGGCGGTCCCGCCATGCTTGAAGATGCAGACGTCCCGGAGAATTTGAGAAAAGCTGCCGAAGTAGCCGGCGACAACGCACAGACTGCGATCTATCTCATCGGCGATGGCTCGGCGCTAGCGGTCTTCGCCGTGGCCGACGCCATTCGCGAGGAGAGCTTCGAGGCCGTGCGCGCCCTCCACGATCGCGGGATCGAGGTGGCCATGCTCACCGGCGATTCCCAGGCCGTGGCCGACGCCGTGGCCCGAGAGCTCGAAATTGACACCGTCTTTGCGGAAGTGCTCCCGGAGGACAAGGCCGAAAAGGTCAAAGAGCTGCAAGCACAGGGCAAGACGGTGGCCATGGTGGGCGACGGCGTCAACGACGCCCCCGCCCTTGCCACCTCTGATATCGGCATCGCCGTCGGCGCCGGCACGGACGTCGCCGTCGAGGCCGGCCACATCGTGCTCGTGCGCTCCGACCCGCGCGATATCCCCCGCATCGTCGGTCTGTCACGGGCCACGCGGCGCAAGATGATCCAGAACCTGTGGTGGGCCGCCGGCTATAATATCTTCGCCATCCCCCTGGCCGCCGGCGTCGCCTACGGCTGGGGAATCCTATTGTCGCCGGCGATGGGAGCGGTGTTGATGTCGGCCAGCACGGTCATCGTCGCCATCAACGCTCAATTGTTGCGCCGCGTCGATCTCGACGCATGAGGAGCCGTCTCGCGACCAGATGTGCTCGGCGCACGTTCTGGGGCGCGGAAGGCGCTGCGGCGCGAAGCGCTGTACGCGGAGCGCTGCGTCGCGAAAAATGAGCACTGATACACGGAGGCGCGGCAGAGCTCACGAAGCGTCGCGAAAGCGCGGCAAACAGCACCGACGGGTTGCGCTGGTTTCTACGGGAAGTGGTTAGTGCAGGGGAGCGCTGTCTCGCAAACTGCCTACTGCCGATAGGGGGGACCCTATCGTCTCCGGGATCTCTTTTTCTCTTCGGAGACGATGGGCTCCCGGCCATCGGCAGTCCCCGCCGCACACCCCGTACGGCCGAGAGGACCACACCCCCTCGCCAGGCAACCAACGTCGAGCTGTTATTCAGCGTAATCAGCAGAGGCTCCGTGGGCTCTATCGCGCCTCCGCGCGCCAGCGCTCACTTTTCGCGCTCAGTGACTCCGCGCTCAGCGTACCGCGCTCAGCGACCCAGCGCCCCGCGACCCAGCGCTGAGGTGCTGACCACCAAGCGACAGGCGCCGCAGGCGGAGTGCGTTCGCGAGTACGAAGGTACTCGACAGGGCCATGGCACCGGCGGCCAGCATGGGTGATAGCAACAGGCCCAACACCGGATAGAGCACGCCGGCGGCCACGGGGATGAGCGTGGTGTTATAGAAGAAGGCCCAGAAGAGGTTTTGTTTGATATTTCGCAACGTAGCCGTAGAGAGCGCCAGTGCATCCGGTACGGTGTCGAGATGACCCGACATCAGCACCACGTCGGCGGACTCGATGGCGATGTCCGTGCCGGTGCCGATGGCCACGCCGACGTCGGCCTGTGCCAGCGCGGGGGCATCGTTGATGCCGTCACCGACGAAGGCGACCGTATGGCCCTGGTCCTGGAGTTCGACGACAGCCTCGGCCTTGCCGTCGGGGAGCACCTCGGCCAGAACTTCGTCGATGCCCAGTTTGCGGGCGATGGCCTCGGCGGTGCGCCGGTTGTCGCCGGTGATCATAGCCACTCGAAGCCCCTGTCGGTGCAGCGCCTCGATGGCGGCCGGAGTCGAGTCCTTGACGGGGTCGGAGACGGCGACGGTCGCCGCCGCCCGACCGTCGACGGCGGCATATAGCGGTGTCTTTCCCTCCTCGGCCAGCCTTCGGGCCTGCTCTTCGAATCCCTCGATATCGATCCCCCGGCGCTTCATGAAGCGATCGGCCCCCACCAGGACACGCCGATTTTCCACCACTCCCGAGATTCCATATCCGGGGTGAGCCTCGAAGTCCGTGACCGGGCTCAGCGGAAGATTGCGGCGGCGTGCCTCTTCGACGATCGCCTCGCCAATGGGGTGTTCGGACTGCATCTCCAGAGAAGCGATGAGTCCCAGAATCTCGTCTTCTCCCAACTCCAACCCCGTTGCGGCCTCCATATCGGTGAGCAGGGGCTCACCACGGGTCAGGGTTCCCGTCTTGTCGAATGCCACGACGTCCACGCCGTGCAAGCTCTGGAGGGCCTGGCCGTTTCGAAATAGAATTCCCCTCTCCGCCGCCTTTCCTGTGCCCACCATAATGGACGTCGGCGTCGCCAAGCCCATGGCGCAGGGACAGGCGATGATGAGCACCGACACGGCGGCCACGAGCGCGAAGGTCATCGTCGGATCGGGACCGAAGCTCAGCCAGACGACGAAGGTGACCGCCGCCAACAGCAATACGATGGGCACGAAGACGGCGACCACCCGATCGACCAAAGCCTGGATGGGAGGACGCGAGTTCTGGGCCTGCTCGACCATGTCGATGATCTGAGACAATACGGTTTCGCTCCCCACCCGGGTGGCCCGAAACGCAAAGCTTCCCGCCTTGTTGATCGTCGCACCCACGACCTCGGCGCCGGCGCTTTTCTCCACGGGAAGCGGCTCGCCAGTGATCATCGATTCATCCACGTAGGACGAGCCCTCCAATACCACTCCGTCCACAGCGATCTGCTCGCCAGGGCGCACCCTGATGACGTCTCCCGGGACGACTTCGCTCACCGGAATCTGCACTTCCTCACCGTCTCGGATGACCCGCGCGTTTTTCGCCTGGAGGGCCATCAACTTTCGGATCGCCTCACTGGTTCGCCCGCGGGCAAGAGCCTCCAGATATTTGCCCAGAAGCACGAGGGTGATGATCACCGCCGCCGCCTCGAAATATACGTGAGCCGAGCCGGCGGGGAGAATGCCGGGAATGAAGGTGGCCACCACGGAATATCCGTAGGCCGCCGAGGTTCCGATCATCACCAGGGTGTTCATATCCGGGCTCTTCCGTCTGAGCCCTGCCCACCCGGCGCGATAAAAACGCCTGCCGGGGCCGAATTGCACCACACTTCCCAGAAAGAAGAAGAGGACGTACAGCGACTCCATGGAGACAAGTCCCATCAACCAGTGATGTACGGGAGTGATGAACATGGGGACCATGTCCAGCACGAAGATGGGGATGGTGAAGGCGGCAGCGACGGTCACCTGACGGCGCAGGGTCTGAAGTTCCCGTTCCCGTGCCGCTTCTTCGGCCTCCAGGCGATCCTCGGAGTCCGTGGCGATGACCTCATATCCGGCACGAGCCACGGCCTCGACCAGCGCGGATAGCTCCACCTGTCCACCGGCGTGCTCCACATGGGCCCGCTCGGTGGCCAGGTTGACCG
>SLPW01000106.1 GCA_007131755.1 Myxococcales bacterium
CAATACGTCGGGGTCGGACTCGTAGATCGCCGAAAATGCCTCCCGGTATGCTGCCTCGTCACCCGTATCCAACTCGATCTGGTTGACGCCGCTCAAATAATAACCGGCCATCTCCTCGATGGAGAAGACCACCCGGTCGCCCCGCTGTGCCAGTTCGGAGAGACAGACATAGGCCGTCGTCGTCTTTCCCGAGCCTCCGCGGCCGGCGAGCAGGACCAGCCCGTGCGACTCGTCGCACAGGCGATGGAGGCGCTCGGCGTCGTCGCCGGAGGCGATATCGTCGATCGTCAACGACGTAGACTCCTCTCTCAACAGCCGCAGCGTCAGGCGCCGACCGAGAAGAGTCTGCAAGCTCTGATAACGCACCTGAACGCGCTCGGTTTTCTCCTCGCTCTGACGCTCCAAAAAGAGATGCCGGTGATCGTCGCTTCGCACGCGGGTGCTACTCTTTCTCCATTGCTCATCGAGAGTTTCCAGGGCTCCCTTTCCCAACTCGACGACCTCGTCGAGGCCCCGATCCGTGCGATAGCTCAGCCGGTGGCCGGCGCCGCTGGGTTGGAAATGAACCACCCGGGCGCCGCGATCGACGGCGTCCCATAGCAGTGACTCCGCCAGTTTCGAGGGGGACGTTGCAAGGTTCATCTCCATGGTATTCTTCTCCTTTGCCCGACGAAGCCACCTCCCCGCAAATGTCGTTTTTGCACGCCCCTACCGAAAATCAACGGACTTTTGGAGCCGATGGCATCCCTCGGCGCCGCGACGAGCGATAGCGAGATCGTGGCGCTGCCATCGCAGGTGCTCAGTGCCCCGATTGTAGGATGCCGCCCCCGACATGCTCGTATCACAATGTTCTGGGGCGCTATGGAGCCGATGACATCTTGTCATCGCATCCCACGGGCGATGAGCTGGGAAGCTGTCGCTTCAGGTGGATTGACCATCGAAGTAATTCGCCGCCAGCAGTGAACAGCGCCTTTCGGCGCTCCGATAACAATGATGTCATCGGCTCCAGGCCGTGTGTGCGCTTAGTAACCTGGCTGCGTGATACCATGGGCCCTCAACATCTGGCGGCAGCCCGGGTCGCCAGTCCCCTGCTTGCCTCAACTCGACGGAGGCACGCAGGCTTTAATGTCGCGAGAGTCGTCGACGAAGGTGATATTCGACCTGCAATTGGCCTCGTTTTCGCGTTCTCGGTTGGCGTTGCACTCTGCTTTGTCGTAGCAGTCGCGAAAACAATAATTATTTCCGTCGTCGTGGACGACGCACGATGAGTGCCCGGGACAGTCCGAATGGGAAGTGCAGCCTTCATACCCGCAATAGCCGCCCCGAAACTGGGTCAGGCATTCCTGATCTTCAAGGCAGTCGTCGGCGGAGTCGCACTCGGCACCGACCAGCAGTCGGTCCGCTTCGGGCCCACCGCAGCTGAAAAGCAATATTGCGGCGACCGTCAAGACGGCGAAAGCAAGGGAGTTTCGGCGGGATAGATTCATCGTCGTCTCCGAGTCGAGGGTCGGAAAGGTGCGTCCAGTAGTCTCTCAGAGAGGAAGATGCGAGACAAGCCATAGGCAACGCTTCCATTCGTCGCTAACCAGTGAGGCGTTGTACATCAAGCGCGGAGTCACTGAGCGCGAAGGCGCTGTACGCGGAGCGCGGAGTCACTGAGCGCGAAAAGTGAGCGCTGGCTCGCGGAGCCGCGATAGAGCCCACGGAGCCTCTGCTGATTACGCGGAATAACAGCTCGACGCTGGTTGCCTGGCAAGGAATTGTGCTTCTCTCGGCCGTACGGGATGGATGGCGAGACTGCCGATGGCCGGGAGACAGACGATAGGATCCTCCCTATCGGCCGTAGGCAGTTTGCAAGAAAGCACGCCCCTGCACGTAGCCACTCCTAAGTGGAAACCAGCACAAACCGTCGGCGCTGTTTGCCGCGCTTTCGCGACGCTTCGTGAGCTCTACCGCGCCTCCGTGTATCAGCGCTCCTTTTTCGCGAGGCAGCGCTCCGCGTACAGCGCTTCGCGCCTCCACGTCTTCCGCGCCCCGGTAGGGCAAGGGACAGCGTTGAGCGAGCCTGTCCTCACGCCCCTTGCCACATGGTGAGGCTTGCTAGAAGCGCCACGATCGAAAAGAATGGCGTCTCGTTGTGATCGAAACCCCTATCAGACCCGTCGCTAAGAGAAAGAGCCAACGTGGCGATATTGTTGATCCTGGCGCTCCCCTTTGTGGGGATATGTTTTCCACTGCTCATGCAGCGACACGGTCGCCTGGCTGCGGCCCTGGCGGCGGGGATTCCGACGCTGGTGGCCTTCGTGATATTGATGAGCCTTGCGCCGTCGGTATTCGCCGGTGACGTCCTGGTAGCCAGCCGAGACTGGGTGCCGCAGTTGGGGTTGAGCGCCGGTCTTCGCGTCGACGGGTTGGGGTTTCTCTTCGCCGCCATGACCTTAGGCATCGGCCTATTGGTCATTCACTACGCCTATTTCTATATGAGCAAAGAGGATCGGCTGGGGCGATTTTTCGCTTACCTCTTGCTCTTTATGGGGGCCATGCTGGGGATTGTGCTCTCCGAGAATGTGCTGTTGATGGCGCTATTCTGGGAGATCACGAGTCTGAGCTCCTTCTTGCTCATCGGCTATTCGAGCCATCGCTCCGAGGCGCGCCAGGGGGCGCGAATGGCCCTGACCATCACCGGCCTCGGCGGGTTGAGCCTCTTCGCCGGTCTCGTGCTCCTGGGTCAGATCGCGGGCAGTTACGAATTGACCGAGATTCTGGCCTCTGGCGAGCAGATCGTTGCACATGATTGGTACCTGCCGATGCTGCTTCTGGTGTTGTTGGGGGCCTTTACGAAGTCCGCACAATTTCCCTTTCACTTCTGGCTTCCCAACGCCATGGCGGCGCCGACGCCGGTGAGCGCCTATCTGCATTCGGCGACCATGGTCAAAGCCGGGGTCTTTTTGTTGGCCCGGCTCCATCCGGCGCTTTCGGGGGCAGACGTCTGGGTCTATCTCGTCGGCGGCGTGGGCATGGTGACCATGTGCTATGCGGCCTACGTGGCCTTCTTTCGCCACGATCTAAAGGGGCTGTTGGCCTACTCCACCATAAGCCATCTGGGGCTCATCACGGCCCTATTCGGATTCGGCACCTCCGGGGCGGCCGTGGTCGGCGTCTTTCACATCATGAACCACGCCGCCTTCAAGGCGTCACTCTTCATGACGGCGGGGATCATCGATCGCCAGACCGGAACCCGTGATATTCGGGGCCTGGGCAAGCTGCACGGGGCGATGCCCTATACCATGGTGCTGGCCCTGTTGGGGGCGGCGGCCATGGCCGGCATTCCGCTGCTCAACGGCTTCTTGAGCAAGGAGTTCTTCCTAAAAGAGACCCTTTCGGTGCCCCTGATGGCCGGGACCCCCTGGTTATTTCCGACCGTCGCCACCGTGGGCGCCATCTTCGGCATGGCCTATTCGGTGCGCCTGGTGCACGGCGTCTTCTTCGAGCCCACCGACAATAAAACCCCGAAGGAGGCCGACGATCCCTCCTTCGGCCTGCTCTTGCCCGTGGCGATCTTGGTGGCCATCTGCGTCGTCGTAGGCGTGGCCGCCGAGTGGACGGCGGGGCCGACCTTGGCCGCAGCCTCTGCCCACGTGGTGGGCGGCGATCTTCCCTCCTACAGCCTGACGATGTGGCATGGATTTACGCTGGAGCTCTTGATGAGCGCCATTGCCATCGTCGTCGGCGTCGCCGTCTACGTCCAGCGACGCAGGCTCTACGACTTCGCCGAGCGGGTCTGGCCCGAGCTGACGGGGAAGATGGTCTTCGAGAAGGTCCTTGGCCTCGTCGTCGGCTTCGCCCGGGGCCTGACGACGCGATTGGAGAACGGCTCACTTCAGCGATACGTGGCGTTGCTCCTGGGGATGGCCATCGTCGCCGGGGCAATCCCCTTCGTGCAATACGGCTACGTGTCGGGAACGCAGGCCATCACCCCCACCAATCCGGTGGCCGTCGCCGTCTGGGGGCTGTTGATCGTGGCCGCTCTGGCCACGGTCTTTACCCACCGCCATCGCATCTCGGCCATCATCTGCCTGAGCGTCGTCGGATTGTTGATCTCCATCGTCTTCGTCTACATGTCGGCCCCCGATCTGGCTCTGACCCAGCTCTCCGTAGAGGTGGTCACGATCCTGCTGTTGTTGCTGGCCCTCTTCGTGCTGCCCAAGGTCGCCCCCGTGGAGGGCAGTCGCAAACGAAAGGTCAGAGATGCGGGCCTGGCCGTATTGGGCGGCCTCGGCATGGGGGCCATCTCCTGGGCCGTGATGACCCGGCCTCAACAGAGCATTTCCGACTTCTACCTGGAAAACGCCACCTATCCCGTCGGCGGCGGGACGAACGTGGTGAACGTCATCCTCGTCGATTTTCGCGGCTTCGACACTCTGGGAGAGGTGGCGGTGCTGGTCCTGGCCGCCTTCGGCATCTTCAGCATGTTGCGCTACGCCCACCACACCTACGTGGAGGGCGTGCCCGATACGGCGGACGATCGCTATCCCCTGGTGCTCGTCAGCGCGTCGAGGCCACTTCTGGCGTTGATCCTGCTGATGGCGCTCTTCATCTTTCTTCGCGGACACTACCTGCCGGGCGGAGGCTTTATCGGCGGCCTCGTCGCCTCCGTGGCGCTGATCACGCAATACCTGGCCAGCGGCATCGACTGGACGACGGAGAGGATGCGCCTGAACTTTCGCTCCGTCGCCGTGGCGGGACTGCTGATCGCTACGGCCGCCGGCGCGGTGGCCGTGCTCATCGATTCGCCCTTTCTCACCATGACGCTCCTCGACGTAAACCTTCCCCTTGTGGGGCAGAGCGATTTCGTGATGACCCTGCTCTTCGATCTGGGGATCTTGCTGGCCGTCGTGGGCGCCACGATGACCATCCTCAGTGAGCTCAGCCACATGCAGGAAGTCGAGCCCTACGACGAAGAACAACGAGCCAAGGAGACCGATCCATGGAAGCCCTGATCGCGAGCGCCATCGCCGTATTGGGGGGGAGCGGAATCTACCTGGTTCTGAGAGCGCGCACCTTTACGGTGATCCTGGGGCTCGCCATGCTGGCCATCGCCGTCAACCTCTTCTTGCTCTCCATGGGGCGCGTCGTGCCCGGCCACGCCCCCGTCATCGAAGAGGGTCTGGAAACCGCCGCCTACGTTGATCCTTTGCCCCAGGCGGTGGTCTTGACGGCCATCGTCATCGGCTTTGCCATGATGTCCTTTGCGGTGGTGCTGGCGATCAGCGCCCACTTCGTCACCGGTACGGACCATCTCGACGGGGAGGAGGAGGCGCCGTGAACCACTGGATTGCATTGCCCATCTTGATCCCCTTCGTGTCGGCCATCCTCATCGAGGTCATCGGCCGCCGTCGGATCATGGTGCGCCGCGCCATGGGGCTCGCCGCATGTCTGGGCACCATCGCCGCCGGGGCGTTCCTGATCGCCCGCACCCACACCGGTGAGGTCTTCACCTACGCCATGGGCGGCTGGGAGGCCCCCTTCGGAGTGACCCTGGTGGTCGACGGGTTGAGCGCCATGCTCGTGACCCTGACCGGCGTGGTGAGCCTATTCTGCCTGCTCTACGCGATGAACCGCCACGACAGGCAGGGAAAATTCTTTCATTTCTTCATCCAGATGCAGGTCGCCGGGATCTGTGGAGCCGTCCTCACAGGCGATCTCTTCAGCCTCTTCGTATGCTTTGAGATCATGTTGTTGGCCTCCTATAACCTGCTCGTCTACACGGGAAAGACGCAGGCGCTGAAGGCGGGGGTCCACTACGTGATCTTGAATCTGGTGGGGTCGGCCCTGTTCTTGTTGGCCATCGGCACCCTCTACGGGGTGACGGGGACCCTGAATTTCGCCGATATGGCGCTTCGCGTCGCAGAATTGGACGCCGGGGATACGGCTTTGGTCAGAGCCGGGGCCCTTTTGTTGATGGTGGTCTTTATGCTCAAGGCTGCCGTCTTGCCCCTGCACCTGTGGCTGCCCAACGTATATGGCTCGGCCGTAGCTCCCGTGGCGGCCCTATTTGCCATCCTGACCAAGGTCGGAGTCTATGCGATCTTGCGGGTCTCGACGTTGATCTTCGGCCCCGAGGCGGGCGTGGCTGCCGACGCCCTGGAGCCCTTTTTGCTCCCCCTGGCCGTGTTGACCCTGTCGCTGGGGATGATCGGCGCCCTGGGAAGTAGGCGCCTGAGAAAGATGATGGGCTTTCTCATCGTCGCCTCCATCGGGACCATGCTCATGTCCATCGGGTTGTATTCACCGGAGGGAATCGCGGCGGGGCTGTATTATCTGGTGCACAGCACGGTGGCCATGGCCATGCTCTTTTTGTTGGCCGATCTCATCGGCCGACAGCGCGGCGCCGAAGACGACCGATTGGTCGTCGCAAGAGCGCCGGCGCAGTCGGGCATTCTTGGCATTCTCTTCTTCGTCGGGGCCATCGCCGTGGCCGGCCTGCCACCGCTGTCGGGCTTTCTCGGCAAGGTCTGGATCCTGGGGGCCTCCCTGGAGTCGCCCTATGTGGCCGTCGTCTGGGCGGTGTTGCTGGTGACCAGCGTGCTCGCTCTCATCGCCTTTAGCCGCGCCGGCTCGCTGATCTTCTGGAAGGGAGAGGAGGAGGCCGAAGAAGAAGAGGACCATCGGGCGACGGCCTACGAGATTTTGCCCGTCGTCGGACTTCTGGTGTGCCTGATCTCCTATACGATATTTTCCGGCCCCGTATCCGAATTCTTCATGCTCACAGCCGAGAATCTTCTGGTGCCCGATGCTTATATCGAAGCTGTCATGGGAGGGCGCCCATGATCGGATCGGGAAAGAAATTATTGCCTCGCCCCGGCTTTAGCCTGGTGCTGCTCGTCACCTGGATTTTGGCCCATCAGAGCCTGGAGCCCAAGACGTTGCTCATCGGGGCCGCGGCGGCCGTGGTGCTTCCGGCGCTGACGAATCACTTCTGGCCCGAGGTCCTCCGCGTACGGCGCTGGGGCCTATTGCTCAAATTTCTGGGGATCTTCTGCTACGACATTATCGTCGCCAACCTCCAGGTGGCCCGCCTCGTCCTGGGCCCCGGCGACAAGCTGCGGCCCGCCTTTTTGGAGGTGCCCATCGAGTTGGACAACCCTCTGGCCATCACCATCCTGTCGGCGGTGATCTCCCTGGCCCCCGGGACGGTGGCCGCCAACCTGAGCGGAGACAAAAAGACGCTCTTGGTGCATATCCTCCACACCGAGGACACCCAGGGGGCCATCGACCGGATCAAAGAGCGCTACGAGGCTGCGCTAAAGGAGATCTTTCGATGATCTCCGTGACCCTCAATATCGCCTTCGCCGTGATGTGTCTGTGCCTGATCCTCAACCTGGTCAGGCTCTTGAAGGGCCCGAGTACGCCGGATCGAATCCTGGCGCTGGACACGATGTACATCAATACCATCGCCCTGATCTTGCTCTTCGGCATTCGTCTGGAGCGGGCGATCTTCTTCGAGGCCGCCTTGCTCATCGCCATGATGGGCTTTGTGGGAACCGTGGCCCTGGCCAATTACCTGCTTCACGGAGATATCATTGAGTGATCCCAGGAGGACGTTTTGATCGCCGAAATCATCATCTCGGCGCTGATCCTCATCGGCGTCTCCTTTTGCTTCGTCGGCTCTCTGGGCCTGGTGAAGCTGCGCGACTTCTATATGCGGGTCCACGTCCCGACGAAGGCGACGACCCTGGGGATCGGTAGCATCCTCATCGCCTCCACCGTCTATTTCTCGATTCTGCGAGGAGCCCCGGCGGTCCACGAGATCCTGATCGTCTTCTTCTTGTTCATGACCGCCCCCGTGAGCGCCCATATGCTCATGAAGGCCGGACTCCACGAGCGCCTCCCCGATATCAACGGAGAGGTCGAGGAGAAGCTGCCGCGGGCCCCGCAATAGATCTGGCGGCATGTCCCGGACTCGTCGCTCAGCCGAATCTGCTCGTCATCGATGTGCAGCTCCAACACATGTCGGTAGTGTCCCATGGGGGTGAGCATCGCCACTCTCGAGCATTCGAAAATTTGGGCGTTGGTAAAGAGCATGAGGGTGGAATATGCAACCGAGTCGTCGGGGAATTCGTGCAATCAGTGTGTGATCCACCTTGATCGGTTGTATTACTCAATGTAGTCGCCCCCCCTGGCCCCGGCCCGGTCCCTGGCCCTGGCCCGATTTTGCTTCGCGTCGGCAAATCACGTTTGGGCAACCATTTCCCTCCGGAGGGAGGAGGAAAACTCGGAAAAAACAACAACAAAGGACGGGCCTGGTCGAGGGCCGGGGCCTCAACGTTGCCCACAACGCGGAATGATGGTTCGAGCCCAGTCTTTATGGATCGATCGCCAAGAGATTTGGTCCACAGGCTCAGGGAGTTACGTTATGATCGACGCAAAATCCTATC
>SLPW01000365.1 GCA_007131755.1 Myxococcales bacterium
GAGAGATGACAGAACATAGCTGGCACTACGAGATCGCCCTCCACAAATGGGAGGACTCACGATATCGGGCGGCCGTTGAGCAACTGGATCGACATCGATTCGTCGTCCAGAGCTGGGGCCCTCTGGCTCTGATCTTCGGCGAATAGGCCTCCATCGAAGTGCAGCGCGAACCCTCAGTCCACATTGGTATTATAACATTCGATGATCACGTCCTCGACGTCATTTCCTTCGATGGTACTCGACGTATTTTCCAGTGGACCGCAACTCCAGAAAATTTCCCGTACGAACTCTTCATCCCCACCCCGCCGGCCCTGGAACCACCATCTCCCTCAGTGATCGCCGCCATATCTTTACTTTGCGCTTACCTCCGTTCTTTTTCTCCTCCCTGCCACAGCCGGTCGGCGTCACACCTTGTCCTGTCGTCGCGGCTGGGCCACAATCCGGCCCGTTCGCGCAATGATTTGTCTTCGCCAGCTCCGGAGAACAATCCGATGTGGAAGGATTTCAAGAGCAAGGCTCGAGAGATCGACGAGATGACGCCAGATGAGCGCGATCGCTACGCCGACTTTCTGCGCGCCTCCTCGATCCTGGTCGTCGTGCTGGGGCACTGGCTGCTGGCCTATTTCTCCGTTGAGGGCGGCGAGCTTCATCTCGAACAGATGCTCACCGTGGTGCCCGAGACCCAGTGGTTGACCTGGCTATTTCAGGTGATGCCCGTCTTCTTCTTCGTCGGCGGCATGGCGAACGCCATCGGATGGCGCTCGGCGCGCAAGCGAGGCGAGTCCTACGTCAACTGGCTGCGTAAGAGAGCTCGCCGGCTTCTATGGCCCGTAGTCCCCCTTTTGTGCCTGTGGATTCCCCTTCTCGTAATTCTGGACTGGCTTGGCACGCCGGCCGATCTCTTGGCCCTGTCCTCGCAGGTCATCTTCATCCCCATCTGGTTTCTGGCGGCCTATATGTGCGTGGTCATGGTGGCGCCGGCGGCCTACTGGCTGCATGAGAGGCTCGGCCTTGGCGCGCTAATCCTCTTCGCCGCACTGGCGATACTCGCCGATGTGGCTCACCGGTCGGGCGTCCCCGTCGTGGGATGGACGAATTATCTGTGGGTCTGGGGCGCCGTCCACCAGGCGGGCTTTTTCTGGTATGACGACCGCCTTCCCAGAAAGCCGCTCGTCGGCCTCGCCATGGCCATCGTGGGCTACGGCGTCCTGTTGGTGCTGACTCAGTTCTTCGACTATCCCCTGAGCATGGTCGGCACCGGCGAGGCCAGCCCGGAAACGGAGGCCACGAACAACACCCCGCCGAGCATGGCTCTTCTGTGGCTGGGTTTCGCCCAGGTGGGCCTGGTCATCCTCTTTCGCACTCCACTTACCCGCCTGATACAAAAGCCTTTGGTCTGGGCGCTGGTGGTACTACTGGGAAGCAAGCTGATGACGGTCTACGTGTGGCATATGACGGCGATGATGGCCGTGGCTGCCGCCGCCTTTCCCACCGGATTGTGGCCCGGTCCGGAGGGCGTGACCGCCGCCTGGTGGCTCTCTCGCATCCCCTGGATTCTACTGCTCATGGTGGCGATGGCGATTCTGGTCCTTGCCTTCGGGCGCTTCGAGCGCCCCCGACAGGGGCGGCCCACCACCCTCGAGGGATGGCCTGCGCGTCTCAAAGCCATCGCCGGCGTGGTCCTGACCTCGGCGGGGCTGGGCATCCTCGTCATCGGCGGACTCTACGATACCGAAGGCCCGCTCAACCTGCCCGTCATCGGCCTCGCCATCCTCCTCGCCGGGCTACTCAGTCTCGGCGTCGTCGGCTCTCGCCTGCTGGGACGGTGGGCGCGAACCTGAAGCAATCGAAAGCTTTGGCGGTGTCCTCCCACTCCTCTCGGTCTTGACTCCAGCCGATATGATCAGCCTCACTCCTGTTCGGGCCGAAGATCCTCCAGGAACGCATCGAGGCTGGGATAGGCCTGCGAATATGCGTTGGAGGTAAATAATTCGTAGACCGGTCCATTCCCCTGACCGGCGTCAACCCCGATCCACTGCTGCTCGTCTTCATAGTCATAGTCCTGCCCGACTCCTTTTGAGGAGATCGGCATCAGCTCAACGAAGTCCCCCGACTCCTCGTCAACGAATTCTTCATAGAAGAGCCCCGTCACCGCCTGAGCCACGAAGTTGACCTTGCAGTCGAGCCCCTGACAGATCCAACCCTGGTATTTTTCGTATTCTCGGTCCTCGTAGAATTTACGCAGGCGCCCCTGCAGGGTCACCTCGTGGTTTTCCTCCACCAACTCCAGAAGATTCTTCGGCAAGACCTCCACAAAGGCCGGGTCGCGTTCATTGACCAGCATCTCAAAGACAATCTCTCCGGGCATCTGGTGGGATTCAAAGGGGTCGTCGTAGACCTCCACCTCCACCTCTTCGCCATCCATACGGGTGACCGTGAGGATATCATCGTCGAAGCAATATTCGATGCTCATTCGCCGACCTGTCGTGGGGTCTTCATACTCGCGCTTCATTTCGCAATCCTCCTCAATGGCGTAAACAACCCGGCCTTCAACTCCCTCAACATACCCCTGTCACACCCCCGGGACCACCGAAAGAGACGAAGGTTCGGACCGTCTATCGCTGTCGGTTGTGGGAGTGTCGACGAATGAGGTGCGTAACGACGGTGGGATCGAACGCCGCGCTACTTGCTGACTTTCGGGTCAATCCACCACCCCGACCTCGATGGTGGGTATATCGCCGTCGACCAGCGTTTCGGAGACCTCGAGGATATCGTCGAATTCGAATTCCTCCATGGGGAAGGATCTCTCTTCGTCTACGTGCACAGTTCCCGTTCCGATGGTCACCACCGCCTCGCCATCTCCCTTGACTTCGAAGCTAATCCTCGCACCGACGACGGATCGATCGGGATCGGAGCTGCTCAATAGGATGGTATTTGCTTCGCCGCCAACCCCGGCCGTGCTTCCGAGCGTTGCCGCCTGTCCCTCGCATCTCCCCCCATCATAGCAAAACTCGATCTGGTGAGCGTTTCCTTGCTCGATGGTCACCATATCATCCGTCTGGCTCTCGACGACCACTCCGATTATACCGAGGTCTTCGCCGGAGAGCGTTTCGTCGCCGTCGTCGGCGGCATCGTCGTCGTCACAGGCGACGACGACGACGAGTAGAAGAAGCGAAATCGGGAGTGCGATGCAGCGTTTCATGGGGTGCTCCGTCGTCGGAGAGTTTCGGATTGACCATGTGGGCAATCATCATCGATCGATTCCACCGTGGGAAACAACCGGTTTTTCACATTTCGTCGATGGGCTCTGCATCGCCCCGCCTCGGCGCTCGTGCTTCCCTGGCCATCCTATGTCATACTTCCGATGTGGAAACCCCACCTCATCACAGCCACTGCGAAGCATGCACTCTCCATGAAAGCTGCTCCTAAACTCGGCCCATTCCGCCTCCAGCGCCCCCTGGCCAAAGGAGGAATGGCTCGTATCTTTCGCGCCATTCACGAACAGCACAGCCAGCCGGTAGCCATCAAAATCATGATCGGCGAACAGGCCAGGAAGCCTCGCTTCGTCGAGTCCTTTCACGCCGAGGTCCGGGCCGTCGCGCGCATGAACCATCCCAATATTATCCGCGTCTACGACTACGGGGCCATCTCCGATGAGGTTGCAAGCTCCTCAGAACACTGGCTGTCCCCGGGATGTCCCTACATGGTGATGGAGCTCGCAAACTCCACTCTGGGTCGCCTTGATCATTCCCAGCTCGATTGGTCCCACGTCCATACCATACTGGTCTACATCCTCGACGCCCTCGCTCATTCACACGCCCGGGGCCTTATTCACCGCGACCTGAAGCCGGACAACATCCTCTTTCTGTCCGACGAAAGGGGTTCGCGCCTGAAATTGTCGGACTTCGGCATCGCCTACGGCATGGACGGAAAACGGGGGCTGTTGGCGGAAGACGAAATCATCACCGGCACCCCTCGGTATATGGCTCCCGAACAGATCCTGGGGCACATTCGCGATCAAGGCCCCTGGACGGATCTCTACGCCCTGGGATGCCTGGCGTATTGGCTGGTCGGCACAGGCCCGCCCTTTTCGGCAGACTCCATCGACGAGATTCTGCGCGCTCATCTCACCGCTCCCCGCCCCCCGCTTCGTCCCCGCATCGCCGTGCCGAGGGGATTCGATGAGTGGACGGCCCGACTCTTGGCGCGAAAGCCGGAGCAACGCTTTCAGCGCGCTGCCGACGCCGCCGCGGCCCTGACCGAGATCGCCGGCCAATCCCCCCTGGAGGATATGACGCTGCTTACGAACTCCGGCGATGCAGATTCCTCGGAGATGACTTTCTTCGATGATCCGGGAACGACGTGCCTGATTCCCCGGGTGATCACCGACGAGTCGGTACCCGAACGAGCCCCCGACAATGGCACCAGGGCCGCCGTCGACATTCCCAAGAGCTGGCGACACACCATTTATACCGATGACCTGCCGAAGATGATCGGTGTCGGACAAAGTCTCTTCGAGTTGCGGGAACTCCCGCTTCTGGGTCGCCATCAACTGCGCGATATACTCTGGGATCAACTCCTCGACGCCTGCTACGTACGGCGGCCGCACTTGGTACTGCTCGACGGCCCCGTGGGCGTTGGAAAGACCCGGCTCGCCACCTGGCTCGGCCAACACGCCCACGAAGTGGGTGCCGCCGACGTCCTCCACGCCTGGCACAACCCCGTCGACTCCCTATCCGACGGCCTTCCTCGAATGTTCGCCGACTATCTTCGCTGCACCGGTCTGGAGCGCGAGAAGATTCTGGAAAGAGTGCGTGCATTCTATGACACCGGCGACGGCCTCGACGCCGACGACCTCCACCAGTGCCTGGCCGCCACGGAGTTGATCACCCCCGGCGCAAATCCGGACTACGACGAACGAGCGCAGACCATCCGATTCTCCAGCCCCGAACAGCGCTGGGTGATCTACCGTCGACTTCTGATGCGCATCGCCGCAAACCGACCACTGGTGTTGATCTTCGACGACGTCCATTGGGCAAACGACTCCCTCCAATTTATCGACTACCTTTTGCAACAGTCCGCTCGCACCGAGCTGCCCCTTCTTCTGGTGCTGACGGCGCGCACCGATCTCCTCGACGACAACCGTCGCGCCGGCGAATTACTGACAAAAGTCCTGGACCGGCCCTTTTCGCTCACCCACGACGTCGAGCCCTTGCCGGAGCATACCCACCGCGAATTGGTGGAATCCCTGCTCTGTCTTGCCCCCCGAGTCGCCGAGCAGGTCGCTCGACGCACCCGTGGAAATCCCCTCTTCGCCATTCAACTCGTCGGCGACTGGATCCAGCGAGGACTCCTGGAGGTCGGCGACGACGGCTTCGAACTCGCCAGCGACGAGACGCCGCCGCTTCCCGACGACATTCGGGCACTGCTCATTCAGCGCCTCGAGAACATCACCGGACAGCCCCTTGGGAAGGCGCCCGGCCCCGCCCTGTTGTCGCTGGAGTTCGCCGCTCTCCTGGGAGGCGACGTCGACCACCGCGAATGGCGCACACTTTGTGACCGCGCCGGCGTACAGCCGCCCTCGGGATTGTTGGAGTCCCTGGCTCACCAGTCGCTGATCATCCGAAGCGCCCGGGGATGGTCCTTTCTCCACGGGGCCCTTCGCGAAGTCCTCCTCGAGGTCGCCGACCGCAACGACCGACTCCCCGACCACCATCGTCTGTGCGCAGAAACGCTCCGAAGATTATACGACACTTCCCTGCCCTCACTGGCCCCTCGGCTGGCCGACCATCTTCTCGGGGCTCACGCCTGGGGCGAGGCCCTCAAACCCCTGTGTCGGGCCATGCAATTCTGCGAGCACAGCGGTGATTACGAAACGGGACTGGAATTCTTCGAACGCCATGAGAAGGCTCGTCGCCGACTCGGGTTGTCAGACGGCGACCCACGTACGCTGCGGGCCTGGCTTGGCGCCGCCGAACTCCACCTCTCCATGGGCGATGCCACGGAAGCGATGGGAAAACTCGATCACTGTCACTCCCGGGCACGCAGCGGAAACCATGGGGACATTCTTGGACAGACCTTTGTCCTGCAATCCCGGGCCGCCTTCTTGCAGGGAAGATACGACGACGCCATCTCTCTTGGCGAACAGGCCCTGGACTCCCCTTATGTTCGAAATGATGCCGACCGCACCGTGCGCGCTCTTCAGTCCATGGGCTGGGCCTATTTTCGCCAGTCGAAGTCGAAGCAGGCGCTGAGAGTCGTCCAACGGGCCGACGAGCTCCTCGACGAAATGGACAACCGACTCGATGCCGCTCGGGCCCTCAACCTGCTGGGGGCCATCGAAAATAGCCTCGGGAATTTCGAGCGCACTCGAGACTACTTCCTTCGCGCTCGCCACGAGTTGCAACAGATGGGAAACCTCAACGCCGTGGCCACCGTCACCAACAACCTCGGCGATATGTGTCGCACCCTCGGTGAATCTGAACGGGCTGCCCGATACTACCGCGAATCCAGCGACCTCTACCGCAGAGCCGGCACCGACAAGCAATTTATCGCCGAGTCCAATCTAGGCCTGCTGCGACTCGAGCAGGGCTCCATCGAAGAAGCGGCTCCCCACTTTCGAGCCGCTCTCGACGCCCTGGAGCATACCGAAAACGCCTCCTTTGCCATCTCCTGTCACATCGGACTGGCCGCCTGCCACGCCCACCGAGGCGACTTCGATGCCCACGACCATCACCTCGCCAGAACCCGAGCTCACCTCGACGAGGTCGCCTACTACAACAACGAGGTGGGCTTCGTCGCTCAACTGACCGGCGAGATCCTGGAGCAAAAGGGCGAAGCTCGCCGGGCAATCAAGGCCTACTCACTGGCCCTCGAACAATGGCGTGAACTTGGTGAAGCGGAGGGCGTCCAGGAAATCGAAGCCCGCCTCGACGCTCTGTCCGGATCAGGCAACTCGGAAGCAGACACCTGACTGGAATCGCGGCAGGTTTGCCGTCTCATGGGCTGGCTTCGATCCTGCATCCCGGGCTACGCTCCCTTCGATGACGTTGGTCAGTAGACGGGCGTTGGGTCCGAACCGGAAGCCCTCGGTGTGCGGCGTGGCCCCTCTGCCTGCCAGGGGCTCGGCATCTCCCCACTGCGCAGGGCTTGTGGAGAGAGACATCGAGGGTATTCCCACGGCAGGTGCTGTGCGAGGTGGCGGCCGCGAGCGTCGGGAGTGATACGACGCAGGGCACAATCCGTGGCTCACCGCTCGATATGCCTCTCAGCGAGGAACGAGCGGGGAGGTGCCGAGGCAAGCCGAGGCGGAGGGGCCGCGTCGCAGGTCGACGGCGTCGAGAGACCTCAACGCAGGGGAGGAAACCATTGCGCTACACCCGCCGCACCGCCCTCGCCCGGACGTCCGGCCTACACTCTATTCGATTGCATCATTTCTGCCCGACATTTCGCGGGACGATTCGCCGGACATGACCGTCATCTCTGCGTCTAGCGCGTACCTCGGTCCGCTTTCGCTCCTTGCCAGCTCGTGCATCCGGGGGTCGTCGCTGACGGTCTTTACCGACTTCAGCCGCGCCTTCAATGACGCCGACCCCTTCAGAGTGCGGCGCCGATCAAGATCGCTGAGGTGGTTCAAGACGTCCACGACGATGCTCTCCCGGGGATGTTCCAGCATTCGGCCCAGGAGTTCCTCATCGTCCGGCAACTCATAGCCCTCGCGAAGGTAGGCGCTGACGGCCTTTACGAAGGCCCGAAAATCACCGGCCTCGCGAAGCTCCGGCACCTTCCAATTCCGGCGACGGTGCCTGTGCGATAGTCCGGACCCCTTGATCTTTCCTCCTACCTCGGCCCCTTCTTGTTTGTTCCGTACTCCAAGCCGACCTCATTGCGCCTCACCGTCGAAGCGGGGAAAAAAGTCGCTGTCGGTGGTCATGGATATCGCGCTGACTTCCTCGTCGGGAGCACCGATGGCAAACTTCATCATGAGTGGTTCACTATCGCTGGGATCGGGAAGAACGACGCCATTTGCCTCCAGTCCCTCGCGTAGTTCATCGGCAGTGTTCGCCCCGATGGATTTCGCATCGGCGTCGAGCATCAGCGGCCTAATGCTGTTGACCGCAACCATCACTTCACCTGGCGAGCGCTCTTGTACCAAGCCATTGATGCGGAAGCGGAGCATCGCGGGCTCATCGTCATAGATCAGTGGCGGGTCGTCGAAGCCCTCCAAACTTATCGCATTCGTCGTCACGGCCAGCGATATCCGCGTCCATGTCACTCTGGTCTCATCAAAGGTCAGCTCCTGATTCGTGAGTGTCGTCTCACCCTGGAAATAGTAGTTCCGGGCCCGAAAGTCAGTGACGTCGATGGGCACCTCGCCAACTCCTTCCTCGCCAGCACCTTCCTCGCCAGCACCTTCCTCGCCAGCACCTTCCTCGCC
>SLPW01000225.1 GCA_007131755.1 Myxococcales bacterium
GGCCAAAACCATCCTCAGGAGGGAGGAGCAAGAACCGGAAAAGACAACAGCAAAGGACGGGCCAGGGCTTGGGCCGGGGCCCGGGCCAGGGAACTACTACCGACGGAAACCGATCACACCCCTTGGGGGTATGCCCTTTGACGTGGACCTGAGATGTAACATAAAGTGGCCGGTTCGGGTGAAGAATTAACCGGTCGTTGATGAGTGGTCGCGGCATTGCCATGGCGTTAAGGAAAGAGAAGATGCGAGGATTGATCATAGGGGTGTTGGCATGTGTTATGATGCTGGCCATGGGATGTAGCGGCTGTGACGACGTGTCCGGGGGCACAACGGATGGCGAAGATACGGGTCTTGCAGACATCGGTTCGGACGTGGACGAAATCGATGCGGGGCCGTCCGACGTGGAGGAGGTCGATGGGGGGCCGGACGTAGGACAACCCGATACGGATACCGGTCCCGAGGCGGAGCCCTGTGATGACGAGGGAGCGACTCGCCCCTGTGGGACCGACGTGGGCGAATGTGAGAAGGGGACCGAGTACTGTTATAACGGATATTGGACGGAGTGCATCGGAGAGATCGGGCCCCGTGCTGAGTCCTGTAACGGTCTCGACGACAGTTGTACCGGTGTGGCCGACGATGGTGAGGAGATGTGTGGTGAGTCGTCGTCTCCCTGCTTCGGCGCCGGCAGTTGTGTCGACGGAAGTTGTGAATACGAACCGGTCGTCGACTGCAGTCATCTCGACGGCCCGTGCACGGTGGGACAGTGTGATGGCAAGTTCGGAGAGTGCATTGCGATACCGCGGGAGGACGGAATTGACTGCAGTGACGGTGATTATTGCACCGTCGACGGAGTCTGCCAGCATGGAGAGTGTGTCTCTGAGCCCAGGGATTGTTCTGAGGCCAGCGATCAGTGCAACGAGGGGGTCTGCGACTCCGAATTGGAGGCCTGCGTACCCTCTCCGGTATCGGACGGGAGCAGTTGTGACGACGAGATGTTCTGCACGGTCAATACGGTATGCTCCGATGGGGAGTGCGTCGGATCGGTGAGGAGTTGTCCGTCTACGGGCAATCCCTGCACGGAGGCGGTCTGCGATCTGAGCACCGATTCCTGCGAAGTCGTCCCGTTAGCGAATGATACTCCCTGTGACAACGGGCTGTTCTGTACGGTCAACGACAGTTGTCAGGACGGTGTGTGTCAGGAGGGACAGCCGCGAAATTGTGCCGATGCGGAAGGGTCGTGTCAGACGGGGGTCTGTGACGAGGCGACCAATAGCTGCCTGGGCGATCCCGTCGCCGATGGGACGGCTTGTGATGATGGGAATTTCTGTACGGTCAATACGCAGTGCGTAGCCGGACAATGCAGCGAAGGACAGCCGCGCGATTGTTCCGACGCCGGCGATCAATGCAACGTAGGAGTCTGTGATGAGGTGGCTGGTGAATGTGTGCCGGACCCGGTGGCCGACGGGACGGGTTGTGATGACGGACAGTATTGCACGGTGAATAACTTGTGCATCGCAGGATCGTGTACGTCCGGGACACCGCGCGATTGCTCCGGGCTCGGCGACCAGTGCAACGACGGATATTGCAGTGAGAGTGCTGAATCCTGTTTGAGCCAGCCAGCGAATGTGGGACAGTCCTGCGACGATGATCTGTACTGCACGATCAATACGGCGTGTACCTCCGACGGCTATTGCGAGGGAGATCCGCGCGATTGCTCCTACCTCGATGAAGAGTGTCAATACGGAGTCTGTGACGAAGGCGCCGAAGCCTGTGTGTCCGAAAATGAGCCGGATGGCACGGGATGTGACGACGATCTCTATTGTACGGTCGATAACGCCTGTGTGGCCGGAGTCTGTGAAGGAAATCCTCGAGACTGCTCCGGACTCGAGGACGACGAGTGTCTGGTGGACGCCCAGTGTGACGAGGCGGCGCAGAGTTGCGTGGCCACCGATATCTGCGATCCCTGCGAGGAGCTTCCCACGGCGGATCCGGGACAAGAACAGGAGGTGGCGCCCAATACGCTGGTCGAATTAGACGGAACAGGCTCCTCCGATCCCAACGGGCAGGACCTGAGTTACGAGTGGACGGTAGAGTCGCGGCCCTCGGGAAGCAGCTCTAATTTCGATGATCCGACATCGGCGACTCCCACCATCATGGGGGATGTGGCCGGTGAGTTCGTCATCTGCCTGACCGTGACCAACGAAGACGATTGTGAATCGGAATCGGAGTGCGTCAACGTCACGGTGGTGCCCGATATGGATTTGCATATCGAGCTGACCTGGGATCCCGACGTGGACTACGACCTGCACTACCGGGCGCCCGGTTATCCCTGGTTTGACCGAGAGACCGGCCCGCCGGGACAGACCGCCGATTGTGGCGATCCAAACCACCAGGCCGGAGACGTCTGGTTCTGTGTACGCAATCCGGACTGGGGTGGCGGCGATGGCGGTGAGCCCGACGGAGATCCGATCAACGATCCGATTCTCGATATCGATAGTTGGCACGGAGACGAGCCGGAGAATATCAACCAGGAGGAGCTATTTGATGGGGAGGGATTCCGCATCGGAGTTCACCTCTGGGACGACTACGGAAATGAGCCCACAGAGGCCCGGGTCAGGGTTTACGTCAGCGGGCAGTTGGTCTTTGAGGAGTTCCACACCATTTCCTGCGGACAGATGTGGGAGGTCGCCGATATCGATGTCTCCAACGGGGGCACTCAGGTGGACGTGACATCGCTGAATCAGCAGGTCATCGACGCCAACCACCCGGATATGGGCCTGTCCCTAGACGGGTGCTGAGCGGGGTTTTGTCGGTCGCAATGCCGTGATGGCCACGACGACGCCGGTGATGGTGATGGCGCAGCCCAGGGCGACGACGAAGCTCACGGACTCGCCAAGCCAAAGCCAGGCCAGGATGGTGGCGCCCACAGGCTCACCGACAGTGGCGATGCCGACGGTGGTGGGGGTCGTGTGCCGCAGAGCCCAGGTCAGCAGATTGTGGCCGATGAGCTGGGGGATGAGGGCGGCGAGTACCAGGAAGATCAATGCCTTCGTCGATGCCGGGGTGGGGTCCACACCAGTGGCGAAGCAGGCGGCATAGAGGAGCAATGCGCCCGTGCCGGTGGCGACAGCCATAAAGGCCAGGATGTCGAGATCGCCTCCCATTCGGCGGGCCACCAGCAGGTATCCGGCCATGGCGCCGGCGCCGAGGAGGGCCAACCCGTCGCCGACGAGATGATCTGTAGATACCCCCATGTCGTGGCCGCCGATGACGATGATGCCCGTGGCGGCGATGGCCAGAGCGAGCCAGGTTCGACCGGTGGGAATATCGCGGGCCGTCACGAGGGCCCAGATCGCCAATAGGACCGGGGTGGCGGTGACGATGGTGACGGAAGCGGCCACGGAGGTCAGGGTCAATGAGGTGACCCAGGCTCCGAAGTGAAGGGCGTAGAAAGAGCCAGCGAGCATGGAGTGGGACCAGAATCGCCGATCCGTGCGTTGTGCCGAGTGAGCTCGCCACAAAAAGGGAAGGAGGATCAGAAAGGCCGTCGCCAGGCGCAGGGCGGCGGCGGCCAGGGGGTGGGTGGGCTCGGCCAGGCGAAAGAAAGGAGCCGCCGTGGACAGAGCGACGACGGCGACGACGAGGCCGATGGCCAGTCGGAGCGTGGTCTTTGCGGTCTCGTCGGATCCTGTGGCCATGGGGTGGTCGTGATGGGGAGTGTGGTGAGATTGACTGGAGGTCGGTACCGGAGCTTCGAAGGGATGAATCCACTAAATTGGCGGGGAGAGCATTCATGGGATGGCTTGAAATGAAAAGAGAGAAATCTTCGTGGAAGAAGGCATTTCTGGCTGCAGGAGCCGTAGGGTTGGCGCTGCTTCTTTGGCCCGGAGAGGCCCGGGGAGCCCAGGGAGGAGAGGAGTCTCCGATGACGGGGGCCCACGAAGTGGGGGCGGAGCAGGTGAGGCAGTTCAACCAGGAACGGATCGATCGCAACCGAAGGGCTCTGAAGGTATTGCTGGGCTGGGCGGCGACGAATGTGGCCGTCGGTGTGCCGGCGGCGATCGCCACGGAGGGAAGGCAACAGCATTTCTTCGAGATGACGGCGGCCTGGAATGTGGTCAACGGGGCGATCGCCGGAGCCGGCCTCGTCGGTATGTCGCGAGAAGATCCGGGGCAGGGCGATCTTTGGGAGGCCGTCGGCGCTTCTCATTCTCTGGAAAAGGTCCTCGCCCTCAACGTGGGGCTCAATATGGCCTATATCGCCGCCGGCGGCTTTTTGTGGGAGCGGGGCCTTCGCACCGAGTCCGATAGGCTCCGTGGCTACGGTCCGGCGATGATGATCCAGGGAGGATTCCTTCTGGGATTCGACTCCATCCTATTCGTGGCCACTCGCCGCCATCGGCGAAATTTCGAGCTTCGATTGCAGCCTATTCCGCAGGGAGTGGGTGTGGGCGTTCAGTGGCGCTGAGCTCAGAAATCGTAGCCCTTTCCGGAGTCGCGCATCAAAAATAGCTGGCGAGGATAGGGCTCGAGATAGGATTGGTCGGCCATATAGGCGTAGTCGAAACGAGCACACCAGGTGCGGATGATCGAAAGGGGGGCATTCAACGTCAGGTGGTGATGGCGCACCTCTTCGACCATCTGGAGAAATTCGTGGCGTTCCGCATTGCCGAGAAGGTCTTTGAAGTGGCCGTAGATATGGTGGAGCACATTGGTATGAGCCTTTCGATCCGGCGTGCGCGACAGGGCCTGGTAGAAGCGTTCGGCGTAAGCGTCGTAGACCTCCTGGACGGGGAGGCCGTCGGCGTTGGCCACGATTCGTCCCAGGGCACGCATTCCCTGTTCGTCGTATAGAAGCAACAGGTGTTTGTGCCGACGCTGAAAGTCGACCAGATCGGCCATCGAGGGGTTGTCGCCCAGGGCCCGCAATTCGGCGAAGGTGAAAAGGCGGGTCAGAAAATGATGGCGGATGTAGAAGTTGCGAAGGCGCCCCTCGTCTTCGACGGCGAGGTGGGAGAAGCGATCTTGGACTCTGCGCGCGAATAGGCCGGCCTCGCTGCGAAGCGGGGGGGATTTCTCGGGGCTGGCATAGACCTTCACATTTGACGTGCCACAGGTGGGAGAACCGCTCTTGAGGACGAAGCCGTCCACCGGTCCCAGGCCGTTGAGAAATCGTTGCGAGAAATTGTTCATTCGCTCCGTGAGGTGCTCCTTCGTCGAGGGCTGGATCAACTGAGTCGTGCCGCCGTCGTCGACGAGACGGATGGAATCTCTGGGAACCCCGAGTCCGATGGCAACTTCCGGGCATACGGGCACCAGATCGACGTGTTCGAGGAGCCGGGCCACAATGGAGTTTCGGATGATTTGGCCGTCGTGGCGACAGTGAGCAAGCTCCAGACACTTGGATAATACGATCCTGGGGGGGCTGAATTGGCGTGCTGTATAGTGGTGTTGCGGCGTAGAGGATGATGACGAGGTAGTGACCATGACTGCGTCGGGGATAAGGCACCAGGGGACGACTCATATCGTGGGTGAAAGCTAGGTTCCCGGAGGCCATTATCCAGCGTAATCTAGATATTTCGGTCCGTGACCCCGGGCTCCTTGGAAAACAGTCGGCCGGGGCTAAAAAAGAAGCAGACGGAGACGTGGAGGTATGCGGCGGAGGCACATTGCTTCTCGCGTAGCCCTGGCCGACCGAGCGTAGCGAGGGAGTCCGGGGTCTTTTGTGGACTCTCTGCACCGAACCGGATCGGGCGGTGATCAGGCTGCGCGCAGGTGAGAGACGGGCCGGCGGCGGCGCTGTCTTCGTCGTGCGATGGAGAGGACGAAGCGAAGCCGAGGGTTGTCTGATGGAAGGCGTCTGGTGGAGAGAAGATCGGCGGCGGCGTCGACATCGGGATGGTCGATAAGGGCGATCAGGAGACGCTCCCTTGTCGAGGTGCGAGCCTGTGGATCGAAGAGGATCTGCCGAGCATGGGTGATGGTTGGGGAGGCCTGCTGCCGGCTCTTGCGTTGAAGGCGATCGATGCGCTGGACCAAGATCTGGGCGTGATGTTCGGGCCAGCGGTGGGGACGTCGGCGGCGGTCGATTGACGTGGTGTTCATATTTTTTTCCTCCCGGTAGAGGTCGTCGTCGATGTCTCATGATCTATTATCGACGATCGGGAGGTTTTTTTGCGTGTCGGGGGCAATGGAGGGTCCCCTTCGCCTGGCGCTACTAAGACGCCCATCACGGGCCAAAGGCCGCGTGGCTATTCATGTCGGCCGCAAAAAGCGCGGCCGAAATCCTCGGCAGCCAAGGCTTGCCTGCGGTTGGCGAGTTGTGATCAATCGCCTCCTGGAAGCGGGGAGGGGAATCAACGCTTCGATCTTCGCCTTTTACTCGCTGACGAGATGGACGGTGAGGAGCATCCTCGACGGCTTGAGGGCTTGTACGGAGTGGGGGACGCCGGGGCGTAGCACCAGAAGGCCGCCGTCGGCCAGAGCGTGGCGCTCGTCGGGAGTTTCGATCTCGAGGCGACCCTGAAGAACCTGGATGGTGGCGACGCCCTTGGTAGCGTGTTCGGGGAGCCGGCCTTCTTCTTCGAAGAGGATGGCGAGGACCGTGGTGGCGCCGCGTTTGAAGAGGGTGATCTGACGATGGCCGTCGATGCTCGGGTGGGGTTCGTCGGCGAGCTTCTCAAAGATGCGATCGAGATCAAAAGGCTTGGTATCGCCGGTAAAGCGCTCTTTAGGCGGTGTGCGAAGTCGGTCCGGTTCCGAGGCGGTCATGGTGAAGTTCCGTGTGCAGAAGTCGAGGAATAATGGGAACGTAACCTCAAAGATAACCTCCGCGCTCCATCAGAAAAGGGCACGCCGTGACACCCTGCGGGCCATATGCGATAAGGTGCGGGCGACAGCGACAGATCAATCACAACCGAACCATCGAATAGACTCATGGGTTTGACGAAAGAAGAGATGAAGAAGATGCGGCGCATCGGCAAGGTGGTGGCCGAGACCATCGAGGTGATGCGCGACCATCTCGAGCCGGGGATCACCACCGGTGAGCTCGACGATATCGGCCGCGACGTCCTGGAGCGCCACGGAGCCCGGTCGGCGCCGGAGCTGGTATATGATTTTCCGGGGGCGACGTGCATCAGCGTCAACGAGCGTGCGGCCCACGGAATCCCCGGCGATCTGGTGGTGGAGCCCGGCGATCTGGTCAATATCGACGTGTCGGCAGAGCTGGATGGCTTCTTCGCCGATAGCGGAGCCTCCTTCGGGGTCGACCCTATCGACGACGCGAAGCAAGATCTGTTGGACGCAACGAAAGAAGCGCTGGAGAAGGCCATGAGCATGGCTCGCCACGGACGCCCCATCAAATTGGTGGGGCGGGTGGTGCAGGGAATGGCCGACGAGCGGGGATATACGGTGATTCGCAATCTGGGAGGCCACGGAATCGGGCGAAAGCTCCATCAGAGACCGAGCTTCATTCCCCATTTCTTCGATCGGCGCGAGAAGCGGCGTTTTCAAGAGGGGCAGGTGCTGACACTGGAGCCCTTTTTGGCCATGGGAGCCAGGCGTGTGGAAGAGCTCGACGACGGATGGACGCTGCGCACGGAGAATCACGGACTGGTGGCGCAATTCGAGCACACGCTGGTCATCACCCGGGGAGAGCCGATCGTGTTGACCCGGCGATCCGATGAGGTCCAGTGATTGGATGGGGGGCGCGGATCTCAGGTGGGTCGCGTGGCAGGGCGGGCGGTGGCAGCCAGGGTGGCGAAGATGACCAGCGCTCCGACGATGATGGCGTTTGCCGTGGCGGCGGCGACATCGGAGTAATTGACAACGTAGGGGCTGGCGATCATCCAGGAGCCGAGGATGAGTAAGGCCGGTCGCAGCCTCTCGAAGAGGCGCGGATAGCCAAAGCGAAGCAGGCCCATGGCGAGGAGGGAGACGCCGACGACGGTGGCGTTCCAGAAAGCCGGTCCATGCCAGGCGATGGCCAGGACGTAAGGGGAGATGGTGAGCCACAGCCCGGAGCCGAAGATCAAGAGTGTGATGACCTTCGGGGGATGGCGCCATTGTGGAGCGCGCGGTGACATCGGTGCCTCTCAGGACAGGTCGTCAGCAGTGGCAAAATATAGACACCGCTTTGAGGAGGTGTTGCGATTGGTCCGTGGAGGACAGCTCCTGGGGTCGGTCGTCCTCGAGAGTCAAGTAGCCAGCCGTTGCCACTACTGAACGTTTGTGTTAGTCCGTTGGCTCGCTGCACGACGAGAAGATTGAGATGATGGGCCGATCCAGGGGAGATATGAGACGATGAGTGATGCCAGCAATGACGCGAAGCGATCTGCTGCCGGGGAAGAGGAGAGGTCGACAGCCGACGA
>SLPW01000594.1 GCA_007131755.1 Myxococcales bacterium
AATTCTTTGACCGGGGCACCTCCGTCTTCTTGAGGTGGGATGTGGAGTTCGGCCCCGGCGCTGCATTGAGATGTGGCGAAGGTAGCGGCGCCGAAGCGCAAAATATCGCAGTAGGCGTAGGAGTCTCCCTGCGGGCAGTCTCCTTCTTCCCAATAATTGTCCAGCACCCACTGGGCGGCAGGGCCAAGATTATTTGACTGATTTCCATCCAGGACCTGGGACTCGATCAAAAACGTGGCGTTGGGAGCCTGTAAGAAATCTACCGCCGTGGCGTGGAGTGGGACGAAAAATGCACAAATTGCCGTGAAGATGGCAGTGGTTATACGATGTGGCATGGCACATCCCCCTTGAAATCAGTGAAGATGGTTTTCCGTGGTGCGATCCGGTGTGGAGGTGTGTCGCAGAGCTACGGATCGGTTTCCTCGGTCTCGTCAAAAGAAAAGGCGAATGAAAACGCGCGGCTGACCGAATCGGATGGACGTATGGCGACGATAGCGCTGTCCACAGAAGTATTGGGCTCCCAGTGGATACGATTATTGAATTCTTCGTCACTGGAGCCGGCTTTCAGACATTGTGAGGCGTCGCAATCAGAGAGAATGAAGAATCCGTACGTCCCCTGTCCCAACGATTCCACGACAAGGGAACGATCGGAGGGGATGTCGTCGATTGCGAAGAATAAATCGGTGCTTTCCGATTTGATGTTGTCCAGTTCGCAGCCCTGGAAGCCATCGAAATGTGCGGAGTGGGTATAGCCATGGCGATGACCATCGATGACGGTGGGAGCATCGGGGGTTCCGGGTACGACGGGCAGGGCGTCGGTGCATCGATCGGCAACGCAACTTCCTGCCATGGCGCAGAGGTGGTTGGCGCAGGGGTAGCTGTCGATCCGTTGGCCCTGGTAGCACTCCATATAGGCCCCGTCCTCGCACCAACCTTCGCCGGCAGGTGCACAGAGGGCATCTTCGACCTCAAAGTGGAGTGTCGCCGACGTGGCCTGCGTTGGTTTTTCGATGCGCAGAAGTTGGCCTGCCCCCGCGGGGTGGGCAAATTGCGCCGACGCGCCGATCTGACAGGGGGAGTCTTCATGGCACTCTTGGCCAAGGGCGTGGAACCCAAGAGACGGCGCTCCCCCTTCGTGTAGGTGAGTCCAGCGGATGATCGCAGAGCTGGCGAGGTTGAAGCGCAGATTGTGCGCGGCCACGCCTTCGTCGGCATCGGAGCATGTGACGTCGGGGGAATCCACCGGGTGCAATTTTACCTCCACCGTGCCCTGGGCTCCCGGCTCCAGAAGTCCCAGTGAGGAATCCCGGCTGCAGTCGATGCTCTCCGGTTCGCCGGTGCTGCCGGAATCAACGCCGGCATCGATGAGAGGAACGCTGTCGAAAGTCGATCTGCCGGCATCCGACTCTTGGTGCCCGATGTCGTTCATGCCGGCAGGAGGCGGTGGAAGTGAGGGGTCGTCATCGCCACAGGCAATAATCGCGCAACCAAGGGAAGTGATCATCAACGCCATTCCATACCGGCACAATTCGTCCATCGCATTCCCCCCTGGGAGGTCGGTTGAGGAGCAAGGCATCCATCATCAGCGATCGTGTGGAGCAACCTTAGACACCGAAAAAGGGTTTCAAGTGCAGAATATTTGTCTGACCGTTCCCTCTCGGCGTCTCCGAGTGTTCCGTGCCATCGAATCGGATAGAATATTCTGGCCGACAGCGTCGATTGCTGCGGTTCCCACCGGAGTTGCCTCCCTTTATACTGCTAGACGATGATTGCCCACCTGACTTCTCAGGAGAGTTCGATGCCTCCCCAATTGCAAAGGATTTCCTCGCCGTGCAGCGTCGTCGCCCTCGCATCGGTGGCGATACTGCTCGGTTGTAGCGGCCCAACCCACAATGGCGACTCTTCATCGCCCGGCGATGCCGGCCAGAAGGATGTCTCCGAGGTTAGTACAGGAGCAGACGCCGGTCCCTCCTGCGAGGTTCGGTACGAACTCCCCGAGGGGAAGTCTTTCGCCCTCGAGGCGCATACCATCAACGAGCCGGAGCGAATCGTACAATTGGCGGGTTCCTTTGTCGGCGAACTTCCCCCGGTATTGTTATTCGTCGAGGGATTGACGGAGGCAACGCAGGACGAGGTGGAATTGGCGGGAGGTGCCGGCGCGCGCGTCGGATACGGCTACGATGAGGTTCCGGACACCGAGGCCGACGTCTACGCCATGTATTATGCCTCGATCAACGCCGACACCTGTGATTTCGGGGCGAGGCTGGAGGGGGAGGTGACCCAACGCCAATTGGTGGCGTACGCGGATACCATGGATCTCGATCTGACAGGGCTCGCCAGCTTTACGGAGGGCGTGCGCCTGCGGGTGGCCGATGTGGAGTTGCGTGGTGATTTTGATGAGGAATTGCGACACCTTAATGACGTGATCATGACGGGCCACGTCGCCGACGACGGATTGGACGAGCTCATCGAAGCCGTTCAGGATCAAATCTCGTTGTCCAAAGAACAGGTCATGGCAATGCTGGGACCGGATGAGGATGGACGTGTCCCCGTAGAGGTCGTTCTGGACGGACGTCGCGTCGTCGTCGAAGGCTTCACCGACCCCGGTGCTGATTCGGGGATCGAGGGCAGGGCAGAGGCCGGCTCTTGTTGTCCCGATGGACTGAACGTCGGTGATTCGGTGATCCCTTATCTTCACTGGGACCAGCAGGGCATCGACGATCGTCAGGCGGAGTTATTCGAAGCAGCGCTGCCCTCCTTTCGCGACGATCCCCACGTGGCGATGGTGCTCACCGCTCGTCAGTCCGAGTCAGGAACGGTGCACTACGAAGTTTATAGCGGTGGAGCTGTAGAGGAGGGAAAGATCGTCTTTGAGCGCCGTGCTGGCGACGCAGGGGAGGGGCCGAACTTCACCATTGTGGACCAGTCTGGAGAAAACCCGCTTTCCCTGACAGAGGTTACGGCATTGTCGGCCTATGAAGAGATTCTGGCTGCCGGAACCAATCCGGAGCAGACGGAGTACCTCGATCGTGGATATACCGTCGATGATCCCCGGCTGGCCTTCGTTCCGGCCGACCAGATGCACTATCCGCTGGCCAAGGAACGCATCGCTCAGATCTTCGACGATCCTCGGGCCGGAGACCTGATCGTCATTCCCGCGAGTTGGTCCACCGGGGGATTCTCAACCCATGGAAATCTGAGCACACTGCAGAGTCGCATTCCGCTGGTGGTCGCAGGGCCGGGAGTTCGCAGCGCCGAGAGTTCGCAAGAAGAGGAGCAGTTTGTCCGGGAGATGGGAGACGGCGCTCAGGCGTTGATCGTCGACCGCGGTGTTCGCCAGGTGGACATCGCTCCCACCGTGGCTGCCGCGCTGGGAGTGGAGCAGAGCACAGGGGTGGGGCCCGATATGCGCCTTGGCGACGATCTTTATTTGGGCTGGCAGGACGGCCGAGTGCTGGAGGAACTCTTCACCGATGAGGCCCTGGCGGCCATCGCCGAAGGCCAACCGGTGGTCGACCGAGCCGTGATCATCGTCAATGACGGCCTCTCTCATCCCGAGATATTCCACCAGGTCTTCACGGACGATCCGGAGTACGACGTCGACGCCTATCGGCACATCTTCGGCGCCGGCGCGGCCTATGCACACGGGGCCATTTCTAACTTTCCGGCCAATTCCTATCCCGGCCATCAGACCCTGGCAAGCGGCGCCTGGGCCGGGCATCACGGGGTGGTGGACAATAGCTTCTGGGCCCGAGAACAGGCCATGGAGGCGGCACTTCGGGGGGCTGTATTCGCCACGGAACATCTCTTCGGAAGTGCTCACGAAAGCCTGCCGGTGGAGACGATCTTCGAGGCCGTCACGCGCACCTTTGGCGACCTCGATGACGGCGTACTCGCGGCGAGCATCAACACACCGGCGACGCGAGGTGCTCAGTTGGCGACCTTCGAGCATCGTCGCCCCGACGAGGATTTTCAGTTGCCCGATGATGCGACGAGCGTCGATGTGGGCGGGGAGTCTCTGCTGCTGCCGCCGGCGGAGGTCACGGACCATACGGAGATTATGGACAATAGCACCGTGCAGACCTTCGCCGCGCTATATCAGGACCACCAGACCCGTGGCGACGACGGGTTGCCGATTCCGAAGGTGTCGGTCATCAACTTCGGCTCCACCGATACGGCCGGTCACAGCCATGGACCACATGGTGATGGCGCACGCTATGAAGTCATCTCGCGCACCAATCAGCGCCTGGGGGTTGTTATGGAGGTCCTGAAGTCGCTGGATCTCGACGATTCTACGCTCGTCGTCCTCACCGCCGACCACGGCATGGAGTTGCAGGACCAGAGCCGATCATCTGCCCGAGGAAGAGCGCTGTCCGAGGCCGGCATCCAGGTGCGAAGTTCCGGGTGGTTCTTCTATTTCAAAGAGTTGGCCGTCCATGTGGAGGCCCTGGAAGGGGAGGGGGAGGAGCGTTCGGTTTTTTTGCGAGTCGTCGATCGGGCTACCGAGTCTTCTGACAAGCCCATTGGCGTGGCAGGCGTCACGGTGGAGGTCGTCGAAGGTGGAGAGGGCGCGCCGGCGATGACCAACGACGACGGGTACGTGGAATTGGCGGTGACCCCGACAGAGGGAGGCGACGCGGTGTTGCTGCAGGTGGATCATCCGCAATGGAATGATCATCGGAAGTGGATCAAGTGGTAGTGATGCTTGAAATGAGCACCACTGGGGCCCCGATCAGTATCTGCGTTGTACTCTGTTCGCCGCCCCACGGAGGAGTCATGCTCGAGGTCTTTCACCGCTGCTGATATTGAGCTGGGCGTAGATCTCTTCGAGATTGCTGTAATTCTTTTTCGGGATCTGAAGCAGAGCCTTGATAAAGGGCCCACCGGCCTGTCTGTCTCGGGCCATGGCGATTAACTCGTCGCGATGACAGGGGAAGTCAGCGGTACCGAAGAAATTGCGAATCGCCGTCTTGTTGAAGGGGTGTTGGACCATGATAAGCCTCCTGTTGAGTTGCCGTGGTGACCTGCGATGGGCCTCCGAGAACAAAGCTAATCTCAATTCGCCGATCACCAACGCCCAGGGAGGCGACGTGCCTTGCGCAATCGAAGTCGGTCGGCCATTCTTAAAATACCTGAAAGAGGAATGTCCCGTTTCATGATTTCCGGTGGCCACTCGACTCCGTCATTTCCGTGCTCGGAGGGAAGCCGCGGGAATCGCTTCTGCGAGCGAATTGGCCTTCGACCTGATGGAACCCACCTTTACACTGGGCCCGTTTCGCCTCATTCGCCGTATCGGCCACGGCGGGATGGGAAGCGTGTGGCGTGCCGTTCACGTCCACCAGAACCATCCGGTGGCCATCAAGGTCATGACGGCCGACAAGGCACGGGAGGACCGGTTTCGCAACTCCTTTTACGAAGAGGTTCGCGCCGTCGCCAGGCTTCACCATCCCAACATCATTCGCGTCTTCGACTGCGGGGAAATTTCCGAAGGGTTGGCGCGAATTACCGACGGCGCCATGGTGGCCGAGAGCCCCTATCTGGTCATGGAGTTGGCTCAGTCGACGCTGGCCCAGATCGATCATGAGCAGTTGACGTGGCCCATGGTGCGTTCGATTTTGCTGCACATCCTCGATGCCCTGGCATATTCGCACGCCCGGGGGCTGATCCATCGAGATCTAAAGCCAGACAATATTCTCTTTGTCTCCCAAACGGAGGGGGGACAACTGAAGCTGTCCGATTTTGGCCTCGCCTATGCGGTGGACTCATCGAACGGCCTGCGCGCCGAAGATCATATCGTGTCCGGAACCCCGCGGTATATGGCGCCGGAACAAATTCGGGGCAGACTTCGAGACCAGGGTCCGTGGACGGATCTCTATAATCTGGGTGGAATGGCCTATTGGTTGACCAGCGGAAGGGCGCCTTTTACGGGGGACTCCGTCGACGAGGTGTTGCGTGGGCACCTTGCGGAGCCGCGGCCGCCGTTGCAACCGCAAATCGAGGTGCCCCGGGGATTCGATGAGTGGGCCCGTAGGCTCATCGCTCGCGACCCGGCGAACCGCTTTCGCCGCGCCGCCGACGCCGCCCACGGGCTCGCCAAGCTGGAAGGGCACAGTGGCGGGGGCACGCTTTCATTTACGGCCCATACCGACAGCGACGATACGGTGGAGATGACGATCGTCGACGAGCTCGACGCCACTCATATTCTCCATGAGACGCTCACTCAGGCGGAAATGCTGGTCGGAGAACTCACGTCTGGTGCAGAGGGGTTCGATGAGGCGATCCCGGAATTTCCCGAGACCTGGCGACACCGGCGCAAGGTGGATCCTCCGGAGATGATCGGCGTGGGGCTGGGGTTGTACGGGATCCGCGAGATTCCGTTGGTGGGCCGGCACCACGAGCGAGACAGGTTGTGGAATGCTCTGTCCGATGCCCGCGATATGCGCACTCCTCACGCCGTCATCCTCTCCGGACCCACGGGCATGGGAAAAACCACCCTCGCCGCTTGGTTGGCCGAGCGGGCCCACGAGGTCGGCGCCGTGGACGTTCTGAAGGCGCTCCACAGTCCTATCTCCGGACCCTCTCACGGACTGGCGGGAATGTTTGCGGAATATATGCGCTGCGTCGACCTCCCGGGCGGTCAACTGCTGGAACATATTCGCGAATTCTTCGGCGGAGCCGGCGAAGGTCTCGACGAGGACACCCTGCACCAATGTCTTGCTACCACGGCATTGCTCGTCCCGGCGGTCGATCCGAATTTCGACGAAGGGCGACTCCCGATACGCTTCGCAAGCCGTGAACAACGCTATCGGGTATGGGCGCAGCTTCTGGAGAAGCTGGCTGAGCGCCGACCGCTGCTGATGATTCTGGACGACGTCCAGTGGGGAGCCGACGCCCTGCGTTTTGCCCACTATCTCTTCGATCAGGCAGATCAGGTTCGTCTGCCGGTCTTGATCGTCGTCACCGCGCGCGATGACATCCTGGCCAGGCGTTGCCAGGAGGGAGAATTGCTCGATGAGCTGGGATCTCGAGGGCTGGCCCATCGAATGGAGCTCGGCCCTCTGGGAGAGGAGGCTCATCGCAAGCTTGTCCAGAATCTGCTGGGACTGGAGAAATCACTGGCTGACGACGTGGTGCGCCGTACTGCGGGGAATCCCCTCTTTGCGATTCAACTGGTGGGCGACTGGGTGGAGCGGGGGATCCTCGACATCGGAGGCGACGGGTTTCGACTCGTCGAAGGAGCCGAGGCGCCACTTCCGGGCGATGTCAGCCAGCTACTGGTGGGGCGTCTGGAGCAGGTGGTGGGGCACGGAATCGACGAGCCTGCGCCGGGCCTGCTGGCCCTGGAGCTAGCAGTTACGCTGGGACGACAGGTCGACGAATTTGAATGGCGCCGATTGTGCCAATTGGCAGATGTCGAGGTTCCATCACGGCTGGTTGACTCCATGGTGGCCCGATCGCTGGCCCACACAGACGAACGGGGCTGGGCGTTCGTCCACGGTGCGATGCGCGAGACCCTGGAGGAGATCGCCCGCCGAAACGGTCGCCTCACAAATCACCATCGCCTCTGTGCGAGACTGCTGCAGAAGCTCTACGACGATTCGCGTGGTGCCGTGGCGCCGCGTATTGCCCGTCATCTCTTGATAGCAGGTGATTTTGGGGAGGCACTGAGCCCATTACTGGACGCCATTCGCCACTATCGCATCACCCATGACCTCGAAGAGGGACATCGCTTCTACGAGGCCTATCTCGAAGCCCTGGAACACCTCGACGTCGACGACGAAGATCGCCGCGTCGTGGAGGGGGAACTCGAATATGCAAATCTCCTGCAGCGCGGAGTGCGCCTGGAGGAGGCCGAAGAATTTCTCCAGCGCTGCCATCGGCGCTGTCGAGATCACGGATGGGAGGTCTTGTTGGCGAAGACCCTGTTGCGGCGCGCCGAGAACGCGAGGATGAGCAGTCACCTCGACGACGCCGAGGAGTATATCCGCAAGGCCCTGTCGCTATATCGCCAACTGGAAGACCCGGCCGGTGTGGGGCGAAGCCTGAGGATGTTGGGATGGGTCTATAAATGGAAGAGCGATTTCGAACCGGCGCGTCGCTACCTGGTGGAGGCAGAAAGACAACTGCGAGTGCTCGATGAGCCCGACGACCATACCAGTTGCCTATTCTACCTGGCCGCCATTCACGTGGGACTGAAGGATTTTGAGCGGGCTGCCGAATACGCCGTTCAGGCAAAGGAGTCCTTTGAGAAATTGGGCAATATCAAGGCCGTTGCCTATTGTCTGAACAGCCTCGGTGAGTGCCATCGCTTTCAGGGCGATCTCGAGACAGCTGCTCATTATTACGAGGAGGCTGTTGCCCTGGGCGACCGGCTGGGCATGGATCGCGATATGGCGACTTATTTTAACGTCGGTGCGGTTCATATGATGCAGGGTGACTTCCAGATCGCCCGTCCCTATTTCGAGGAGGCGTTGCGTCGGGCGCGTATGGAGGATCGCCCGGGCTTTCTCGCTATCGGCCATGTGGGAATGTTCGCCAACGCCGCAGGGCTGGGACTTTTCGACGAGTTCGACGAGCATATTGGTCAGGCAGAGTACAACCTGAATCGCACTACCATGGTCGATCGCGATATCCCGCTGACCTGTGAACTCGCTGCAGATCTGGCCATGCAGGCCGGTGACCCCGAACGCGCCCGCCGCGCCCTCGGCATTGCCATCGATCAGTGGGAGGCGATGAATAACGAAGAACGCCTCGCAGCGGTTCGTGAAAAGTTACAGACTCTGTGAAGGGGGGCTGGGCGTTCAATACTCGTATCGTCCGGGACACAACTGTCGGGCCGCCTGCCAGGGGTCGTCTGCGTGCCTGACCGGCCCAAGCGTAAAGGGCAATAACAATTCGCTGACGAACTCCGGAGGGTCCTCGGACACCACGAGTTGGCGAAGGATTTTGACGGCGATGGGATACCATCTGTCCGTGTCGTCGTCCCATCTCACGGCGACGCGCTTCGACTCCGTCCTTTCGTCGTGACGGATGAAGTCCACCTCTTCGGCGAGGATCTCGTCGAAGAGTTTGATAGGGACGCGGCCGTGGGCCACCTCGGCCCACAGCTCCCAACGGGAGCGCTCCGTTGTCGCTAGATCGTCCATAATGCGCACCAGGACTTCCTCGTCACTGGCGTTGGTCATAGCTGCCGGTAGGGCGACACAACCGTTTCCGGCCAGCCAGTCCGCAAGATATTGCAAGGCTTGAAAGACGTTGTAGCGCACCTCCTCCGGATCGTCGTTGGCGATGACGTCCGAGGTTTCGACGTCCGCCGCCAATACACCGCGCTGATAAAGCGGCGAGTCCTCGCTGAGTCCCGGAACGTCGTCGCCGAAGACGAACTCCAAAAGGGGTTCTTGTTCCACCGGATCCGGCACCAGGGCGTCGATGAGTCGCCTCAATACGTCGTCGGATCGATCCTTTTCCCACCTTCGATATGCCTCGACGAGGGCGATGCCAGGACGAACGAAGTCGGGGTGAGCCACCCAGAAGCCGTCGAGCCCGCGCTTTAGCTGGGTGATGACGTCTTTGACGTAGCCTACCATGGTGACCTGGTAGGATTTTGGATTTCCCGCCTCGTAGAGCACGCCGTACATTCCACCGATCTTGATGGCGCCCATGGGCTCCAGGGCATCGGCGAGGATGAGGTGCGACTCCTTGATGTGGTTGATGACGATATTGGGATCGGCTTTGACGGGAATGCGGTAATTCGGGTCGCGCCGAAAAACCCGCGCCGTGGAGGCCAGAAAATCGTGCCATCCCAGACTTCCCCCGGCGAAGTGGGGGTGGAGAGCGGTGGCCATCTCGCGAATGCGAAAGATTGCCCGAGGGTTCTCGAAGACCACGAATAGTTTTACCGTTCCCGCTTCGTACTCGGGGTGGCGCTGGCGAATTAACTCCTCGGCGGCTTCGATCATGGTCTTGAAGTAGGCCGCCTCCTCCTCGTTCTCCAACTTCGGCACGTAGAAGACCAGCGCCTGCAGGCGATGCCAGTTGTGGAAGATGTGCATCGCGAAGTCGAAGAGATGAAGGGGCAGGGGATTGCCCTCTAAGAGATGACTGCCGTCGGGGAGTGCGAGGCCGGGCACGCGTTTGATGGGAATCGACAGACCCTCTTCGGCCAATTCGTAGGTCTTGGCGCGCCCTTCGTCGTCGAAGCGCAGCGTGCCGTCGAAGCAGCCCGTAAGGTTCTGGCATGCCTTGAGGAAGGCGCGCATGATGGGCGTCTTCGAGTCCTCGTTATCGGCTCCCCACCGGGGGACTTCACCACAAGCTTCCACCAACTCGCCGATTATCTCCGGCTCTCCCTCCGGTCGGCGGTGCAGGGCGTTCATGGCGTTGATGGACATCTTCTCCGTATCCGGAGGGCCGAAGAGGGTGACCTGCTCGCCAGCTAGAAATTCCGGGATTTCAACGGTGGGAAGCGCTTCGAGGTTCAAACGCTCCTCTTCGGTGGGCGGACCGACGACAATACGCCCGTCGCCGTCGCGCTTCTGGAGCACCGTTTCGTAGTCCGAAGACAGGTAGTCCACGCCTTCGTTACGCTGCCTGCATGCGGCTACCGTCTCGTCGATGAATTTCCGATCCCGTGCTCGTTGTGCCAGCACCTTCGCCAGATCGTCGCGCACCGCCTCGTAGAGTTCGTAGACGAATCGCAGCGCCTCGTCGGTCTCGATGTCGGGGAATTCCTCGCGCAAGCCCGGGGCGACGGTCAGTCCCTCGACGGCGTCGACGGGCTCGCCCTCGCTCTCCAGGCGTTCCAGAAGCTTCGGGGAGAGGTAGTCCAGGTAGTAGGGGATGTGCATCGATGGGTACTTGGTTGTGGTTTCTAGGAGTGGGGAGGTAGGGCCTCGAGGCGTGGAGTGCCACTAGCAGGGAGCACTCGGTAGCCGGCACCCAGCACCTATCTCTCTCGTCTGAGAGTGGCGTCGATATGTCCCGAGGGCTCGTCGATGGGCTTCAAGATCTCATGGGGATTGTCCATGCCGAAAGGAGCCAGGTCGACGACCAGATTGTGGACGTTGGGCATGGCGAGATAGATCTCGGAGACACCGGTAAACTCTTCCAGAGCCTTCTCGCCCATGGCGTACATCGTATGCTGCACGGAGAGGCTTTCGTGGTTGGCGAAGACATCGATGAGCGTCGAGCGCACTCCACGGTGGTGCGCGGCATAGTCGACGTCGTCACCGCTGTGGAGCCAGTTGGCCGAAAGGCGTGTTGCCAGCACGCGGTCGTCCGTCGGCTTCAGGGTTGTGTACTCGTCTTCCAGGAAGTCACTAAAGCCGGAGTCCTTGGATTTTAGGAGCACCAGGTCGCGGATTCCGGAGCGGATCGACGTGTTGTCATCGGAGTGGACGACGGAGGCAGTGTGCCGCTCACAGGAGACACCGGTGAAGGCGTGGGGGTGTGGGCTGGCGCCGACGGAGGCGTGTTCCCATAGACGCTGAGAGATGTCGACGCGGGCCTCGGCAATCTGGGGCTGGCTGGAGACGAAGTGCTCCGCCAGAAGGGATGCGAATTGCTCGGGAGACTTCACGGGATGCTTCTTGGCCAGAGCGTAGACCGTATTTTTCATGGTGTCCGTGGGGAGGACCCGGGTGTTGTCACCGTCGGTATAGCCCGCCGCCAGATCGCCGGTGAGGCGAATATCGACGGTCATCTCCACGATTTCATGGCGCTCCGGTCCCCGCCGGACCTTCATGAGACGAATATCGGATTTTCCGTAGCTGTCCTGCGCAAGCTCGATCATCGTTTAGCTTCCTCGGTAGGTGGTATAGCCATAGGGGCTCAACAACAGAGGTACGTGATAGTGCTCATCGGGATGGTTGAGGTGAAAGACGATGGGGATCTCCGAGTAAAAACGCTGATCTTCGGTCTGGTCGAAATAGCCTTCCACGTCGAAGATTGCGCGATAGACACCCGGTGGGACAGCTTCACCAGCGGGAAGCCAATCGGAGATGCGTCCGTCGTCGTCGGTGACACCGCGCGTCAACTCCTCCCAGTCGCCGTCCGCGTCTCGGCGCTGGAGGATGACCGTGATTCCCCGGCCGGGATGGCCGTTTGCGGTGTCCAATACGTGAGTGGTGATGGGGCTGCTCATCGGTGTCTCCTTCTTGTTTTCATGAGCCCCTCCCCAGCCGGGGCACCCGCGATAGCGGGTCGGGGGAGGTGGGCGCGAACGCTGTTTGTGAGCGGTCGGAGGGGCGCCTTCGCAGGGCTACGACCCCAAAAGCTTCTCCAGCCGAATCCTCGTGATCTTGGCCTGCTCACCGGCGGCTACCTCAATCTCATCGTCCGGCTCATTGGGCAGGCGCTCTTCCAAAATGCCCAGCATCTGGGCCGCCGATTTTCCCGTGGCGCAGACGATGAAGATATATCCGAACTTCTCCTCGTACTCTTCGTTTGCCTCGGCCAGCCGGTGGAGCACTTCTTCGGAGGCCGACTCCACACCGGATTGCTCGTCTTCGGACCAGGGTTTCGTGGAGGCGAATTTTTCACGAAGGCTGTCGATATCGCCGATCTTGGGATGGGCGGAAAATGCCTCTAGCCAGTCGTCGCGACCGAGCTCCCACCAGACCTGGTCGGCCATCTCGAAGAGGTGGTCCGTAGACTCGAAAGGACGCTGGTCGGCCACCTCGTCGGCCCAACGGGTCGCACCGCAGCACCGGGTGAGGTGGTCCACGGCGTCGTCGTGGGAGAGAGAGTTGAACTCGTCCAGATTCATGCCTCGGGCCTTCCGTAGACCCGTAGTCGGCTGACGCCGCCATCGGGGTAGATATTGAGCCGCACGTGAGAGAAGGGGCCGCCGTCGACGATCTCGTCTTCGAAGTAGTGGCGCTCGTGGGGTCCGAGCTTCTGTTGTTCCATCAGCGTAGTCCATTCGTACTGCGACCAGGTCAACAGATCAACCGCTTCGCCGGGGGCGTAGCAGCCGTCGATGGAGCAGCGGTCGGGGTAATTGCCCTTGAAGTGATTCGTGTCGACCTCGATTTTCTCGATCAACCCGGGACGGCCCATCCGGAGGATGACCCAGTCGTGGCCGGGTCCACGGCGGCGGCGGCTCTCCCAGCCCTGTCCCATATTTTCCGCTCGTCCGGGGAGGATGAGGTTGTCCATGGGGCTGAAGAACATATCGCTGCACGCCACGGCACGCCCGCCGTTGGCCATGGCCGCCAGATCCACGGGCTCCGTGGAGTTCAGTGGGATATTCGCCACCACGTCTCCGTAGGCCCGAAAACGGGCCACCCCACCGGCGGGATAGATATGCAATTTGAGGTGTGTCCACTGCTGGTCGCTATAGCTGGGAAACATATTTTGCGAACCCGGCGCCAGGGGAGAGCGGGGCAAGACCTCGGTCCAGTCACCGCCGTCGATGATGGCATCTTCGTCGGCTCCTTCGTCGAGGCGAAGGGCTTCTACGGATGCGTAGGGCGGGTGGTTCCCCAGAAAGTGGTTGGTGTCGATATCGAAGCCTCGCAGGATCCCAGGAAGTCCGAGGCGGATGATGCACCAGTCGTGGCCCGCGCTGCGCTTTCGTCGCGTCTCCCAGCCGTCCATCCATTTTCCACGCTCTGTAAATTTGTCGGCGATGAACACCCCGCGTCCGGTCTTGATCAGATTCTCCTTTGCGGCGAAAAATTCGTCGCTGGCGGCGAGGGCCTTTCCGCCGACGCCTTCGGCGGCGAGGTCTACGTAGCCGCGAAAGGCCGCGGCTCCTTCTTGGTGAGAGGTCATGGAGTATCTCCTGTCATGGTGGTGCGAAGAATTGGATTCCCCGTCGGAGTCGAGCTGACCGTCTGGCCGTCGAAGACCTTGCGGCCCGACAGATAGGTAGCGCGGACGACACCGTATAATTCGGCGCCATCGTAGGGACTTACGGGATGGCGATGGTGGAGCTTGCCGGCGTCAACAGTAAAGGAGGCTTCCGGGTCCCAGACGACGAGATGAGCCTTTTTTCCCGGGGAGATGGTGCCGATCTCATTGTCCAGACCGAGCAGGCGGGCAGGGCGGGTGCTCGTCCAGCGGGCGATGTCCGCTACCGTTGCGTCCTGTTCACGCGTGGAGGTCCACAGCGCGGGTACCATGAGTTGCAGCGAGGCGATTCCACCCCAGGCGCCCTCAATATCCCCGATACCCAGATTCTTGAGCTCCGGAGGGCTGGGCGAATGGTCCGTGGCGACGAGATCGATACCGCCTGACTTGAGGGATGCCCGGAGCTTGCGACGGTTTTCGGCGTCGCGGATGGGCGGGGCGCATTTGTAGCGCGGATCGCCGTCGGGAATCTCTTCGGTCGCAAAGTACAGATAGTGTGGGCAGGTCTCGACGGTGATGGGAAGGCCCTCGGCGCGGGCCTCACGTAGTGCGGGAAGGGCTTTCGACGCAGCCAGGTGAACGATATGAACTGCGCATCCCGTCTGTCGGCACAGATCGATCAATCCTTCGATGGCCCGATGTTCCCACCTCTCGGGGCGGGAGGCGGCGTATTGCTCGTAGCTTCTGGGATCGGCGATGGCCGGTGCCTCGTCGTCCACCAATTCGGCGTGGACGAGAAGCGGGATATCTCGTTTGGTCAATAGCGGCATCACCGCCCGGAGTTCTGCTTCTGTGGCGTTGGGAAATTCATCGATCCCGGAGTGGCATAAAAAAGCCTTGATACCCAGCACTCCGGCGTCGAGGAGTTCCGGGAGGTGTTCGACGTTTCCCGGCACGAGGCCACCGTAAAAACCGCAGTCCACAAATAGCTTTTCCGACGTGGCGTGAAGCTTTTCGCGAAATGCCTCGGCAGTGGTGGTCACGGGAGTGCTGTTGAGCGGCATGTCCACGATGGTGGTGATGCCGCCTGCACAGGCGGCCTTCGTCGCCGTCTCGAATCCCTCCCAATGCGTTCTCCCGGGCTCGTTGACGTGGACGTGGACGTCGATCATCCCCGGCATGACGACGTCGTCTCCCACGTCCTCTACCTCGAGGTCCTTAGGGACGTTCTCGGGCTGCTTTACGTCCGTGATAAGGCCCTTTTCGGCGTCGATCACGATCGCCGCCGGTTTTACCGCACCGTCTACGACGGCGCGCCGGGTTGTGATGGCATAGAAGCGCTCCATAGCTGGTTTATAGCGCCTTTTTCCTCGTGGCGAAAGGCAGGGGGAGGTTGATCGTTCAGGGCTACGCGCAGGAATCCCGCGCCGAATTCTTGCACTTACCGACGAGGCTCTTGCCCCCGTGACTTGTTCGGGCCTACAGTTACGCCTCCACACCTAGAGGCACCTTCCAATCCCGACGAAGGACAAGTGTATGAGCGGCGAATCACTCCACGAATTGGAACAATACTTCGAACCTCAATTCGAAGGCGTGTACATGAAGCGCCTCGGTCAGGCCTACCCGGAGTCCGGCGATCCCATGGAATTGTATCCGGACAAAAAGGTTTGCTTCGTAGCCACCGACAAATCACTGCTCATCGAGGTGCTGTACGAATTGTCCCAGTTGCCGAGTTGCTTCGGAGTGAAGTACTCCACCAAGCCACGAGACGGGATGTACCTGGGCCGGTTTGTCTGCGTCGACGACGAGGTCGTCGGCCAGATCTGGTCGAAATACAAATTCCACCCGAAGTTGATGTGCACTCTGCAGGACGATGCTTTCGCCGCTCCTTTTCGGCCGGGAAAGAGTTGGGAGGACGATGAATGACGTCCGTGGTTCAGTGTTTGCCTGGCGTTAAAAGGAGCCGAAAGCTGACGGGGTTGTATGACCCATGGAGCCGACGACCTCCCGTGGAAAGGAGGCGCCGGTCAACTTGATTTGACCTACGACTGCGGCTGCTGCCCCACGACGAGGGAAAATCCCTCGAAGACCACGGGCTCTTTCACAACCAGCCCTGCCTCCTCGATCCATCTGTGGGCGGCCGTCAACGGGTAGCTATCGCCCCTGTCGGTGTACATCAGCATCAGCATTCCGAAATAGGCGGCACGATCGGGCCACAGCCCGAATTCGTCGAGGAACATATCCTTCAGTACGACGATCCCGCCCGGGGTCAGGGCCTCCGCTACCCGTTTCAGAAGCGATGTATTCTGTGCATCGGAGAGTCCGTGGACGATATTGCTGGCCAGCACCACGTCGTAGGGGCCACCGAGCTCGTCGGTGAAGAAATCGCCCTCGATATAATGGAGCTGGTCTTCGTGGAGGTCGCGAGCGACGCTTGCAGAGACGGGAAAGTCGAAGAGTGTCGCCTTATGTCCCAGCTCGACGAGTTCCCGCCCGTAGCGTCCGTGACCGCCTCCGAGGTCGAGGACGTGGCAGTCTTCGCCGATGGCATCGTCGACCCATCGCGCCGTCTGTTTTGCAGACGTTGCGCAGCGTCTGTACAGCATCTCCAGAAATTGGCGGGTTTCCTCCGGGTCGTCGCGTCGCACACCGATATCCGAGCCCTGTTTTTCTCCCTCTTCGTCTGGCACCGGCCCTCCCGTGGACAAGACGTCGGGAAGCCGCGCCAGATCGCGCAGTCGTTTCATCGCGTGGTCGCCTCCGAGAGCCCCCGAGGCGTATAGCTCTGCACCCGCCGCGCTCAGCGCCCATCGGTCGCCATGGCGCACCAGCAGTCCCGCGTTGGCCAGCAAGCGCGACGTAATCCGAAGCGCCCGTTCATCACCGGGCAATTCCGCGAGTTCACAGCCGTCGTGAGACGCCAACTCGGCAAATAACCCCGCTTCGGACCAACTGTCGATCGCGCCGGCGAGCCAGGTTGTACGCCTGACGTCGTCGAGATCAGCTTCGGTATTGATCTTCCTCATTGTCTTCTCCTGTCTGTAGATGCCATGGGGAAATGTCGTATCATCAGCGAGGGCGCTGGAGATCAGGTGGACGGAAGAGGTGGATAGCAGTTAGGAGTAATCCTCTACAAGCCGTTTACGACATATCCTCACAGGAGAGGTGAGATGATGAGAATGACCCTGGCCATTGTCACGATCGCATTCGTCGCTGCATGTTCCACCACGCCGTCCACGCCGGACGAGGCGCCGGTGTCACCAGCGCAGCAGTCGTCGCAGCCGCAGGCCGTCGAAGCCGTCGACAAACCGGCGTCCGACGTCGACCCCGCCGTCCAATCTGTCGAGGACGCCACGCACCGCGTCTCGCCAGACGAGAGGACTACCATCGCCTGGCTCGCCGAAGGTGCGAACGCCTATCTGGGAAAGATCAGTCTGGCCCCGGAAACGGAAGTTCCTCTGCATACCCACGAGTCCGAAGAATATCTCTATATTCTCGAGGGGGGAGGGGTGATGACCATCGACGGAAAGGAATACGATTTGGGTCCGGGCATGGCCGTTGCCGTTCCCGCTGGCGTCGAACACGGCTTCGTCAACGGTTCGGAGCCGACGGTGGCGGTACAGTTCTTCGCTGACTCCGAAGGAGCACAGCGTTTTCTGCAGTGGTCCAAGGTCGATACGGTCGAACCGCAGGAGGAGGCAGCGGATGCCGAGGACGCGGAAGTCGCGGACTGAGGTTGTTCAGGGCCTACCGTCGCCTATCGACGAGAGGCGGTCCTCCAGGTCTTCGATACGTCCTTTGTCGCCGAGTTCGCGCCACTGATGGAGGGCGGACTCCTTGGCAAGGCGGGCCCTGTGGTGTTTTCCATGTCGTTGGGCTTGCGCCGCGGCCGTCTCCACGAGTGAGGCCATTCCGGGGCAAGCATCGGAATTGGCACAGAGGGGGTCGACGGCCTCGAAGTGCTCATCGAATTCCTCCCAGCGCCCTTGGCCGGCCATGCTCGCGGCGAGGCCAGCCCGAACAAGTCGCGCCCGGGGTTCGTCTCCGGCCCGAATCGCCTCCTTGAGCGCTGCGCGAAGACGTTCCTCTGCGCGCTGGAAGTTATGCTCCCGAAGGTGGATCTTCCCCAGATTGCCCAATTCCACATGCCACCCGCCGATGCCGGCGCGTTTTTTTAACTCCAGCGCCTGACGGTGGTGTTCCCGGGCATCTGCCAGTTGATTCATCTTGCTGTAGATGACCCCCAGGTCGTTGTGGCAATGAGCGACGAAAGACATGAATCCGGACTTTTCGCTTAGATCCAGGGCCTGTCGAAACTGATGCCGGGCCCGCCCGTAATCTCCGGTGGAGAGGGATGTGGCGCCGCGTAAGATCAAGGCTGAGGCCACGAGATAGGAGTCGTCGATCGTCCTCGCCAGGTGTTCGGCCTCGTCGGCCATCTCTTCGACGTTCAGATGTTCACCCTTGCCTGGTGAGCTCTGCGCCCACCAGGCAAGGGTGACGAGACAGTGAAAGATGCCCTCCCGGTCATCGGCGTCGCGAAATCCCCGCAGCGCTTGCTGTCCCAGTTCGATGGCTTTTTCCAGGCGGCCGTCTCGTCTGGCCAGTTTCGATCGGTACCACAGCACCTGCGACAGGCGGTGATCCCAGCCGTAGGCTCGGCATGGGGCCTCGCATTCGTCGAGCAGCGATCGAGCTTCGTCGGCCTCCCAGGCATTTACGTAGGTATGAATCATGGCCAGAGGGCCGTCGATGCGGCGGGGATCGTCGTCGGCAAGCGCCAGTTGGCGGCACGCCTTGCGGTGTAAGTGAAGCCAGCGCTTACACCGTTCGTAGTTTCCCAGGCGTCGGTGATATTCTATGGCTTCCACCAGGGGAGCGAGGGTTCGCTCGTATTCTCCGGCTGCCATCAGGTGTCGCGCCAGACGAGGTGCCAGCGACGACTGCTCGGGATCGTAGAGGTCTTGAAGCATCTGTACGCAGCGGCGGTGATAATCGGCCAGTCGCCCCTGGCTGGAGGCAATCCCTTCCAGCATCTCGCGCAGGGCCCCGTTGGCGAAGGACCACCCGTAATCGCTAATGTGGATCAGCGACTGGACGGACAGTCGCCGAAGTAGCTCTACGGGAGGAGCGATGGCGCTGAGTTCGCACAATCTGCGCCATTCGCGCATCTCGACGTCTCTTCCCAGGATGGCGCCCATCTCCAACGATGCCAGCGCCGGCCCGGCCGGGTCGTCGACCCGCTGGCCGACGATTCTCTCGATGCGAGCGCGGAGGAGGCTGCGGAGATTCTCCGGAAGTTCCGGGGCCTCGTCGGTGGTGAGGTGAAATCCCTCTTCTCCCGGCTCCAGAAGATTGCGCTCAACCCAGTCCCCCACGAGTTGAATGGCAAAGAGGGGATGTCCCGCCGTGCGTTCGGCGACCTGTTCGGCCAGGTGTGGCTCGAGCTTGAGTAAATTCTCAATCAACTCTCGGTGATGAGCGCCGGGCAGGGGGTCGACGTCCAACCGCTGGACCAGCGGGCGGCCGGCGATGGAGGTGATGAGCCTTGTGGCCAGCGGATTATTCTCGAGTTGATCGGATCGCACGGTCATGACGATCAATAATGAGAGCTTCCTGCGACTCGTTCCTTCGAGGACGTATTCCACGAATTGCAGGGTGTCCGATCCCCACTGCACATCGTCCAGCACCATCACCAGTGGACGGCGGCGGGCGAGCCGTTCCAACAGGCGCTTCCAGACGATGTAGCGCTGCTGCGGGCTTGCAAAGCGTATCTTCTGTTTCGATTCGTCGAAGTTGGGGTCGGCGCCGGCAGACAGGAGGTCCGTCAGGGCCATACAATGGTGAAGTCCGCTCTCGTCGAGGCCGTCGTCGGCGGCGTAAGAATCGCGCACGCGACTTAGAATTTTCTCTCGCGGCAGTCCGGTGCATCGAAGTCGATTGGCGAACATACGGGCGATGCCATCGTTCGTACCTTCGATGGGACTATGGCGAGCGCTCAGAATATCGGCTACGCCGACCTCATGAGCTCGGTGAGCCAGCCAGTTGGCCTGACGGGTCTTTCCGATACCCGCAGGCCCTTCCAACATCACCACATGGGGGCGTTCGGTATGGACGGCGTCGCACAGCGCGCTCCACAAGACGTCTCGGTGCCGGTGGCGTCCCACCAACGGAATTTGACGCAGATCGAAGAGCCCGAGCCCGATGTTGCTCATCTTCGAATAAGCTGGGTGTCTATGCGGGTCGCGCCACGTCTTCGGGAGCTCCGCCCTGGTGGCTCGGTGGAACTCGGCGTGCTCACTGTCGATCTCTTTGTCGGTGGGGCCGGGGGATTGGGAGTCCCACAAGTGCATAAGGGGTCCCCTATCGGCGATTGTCACGTCCACCGACTTTCCTTGCGGCGTGGCCGCCGTCAACGTCAACTCCCCGGCGGGAGGAGGCCCGGCGATGCGGGACAACGCCGCCGCTGCTTCGGCAGCGCGCTCAAAGCGTTGGTCCCGATCCCGTGCCACCAGCCGGTGAGTCCACTCGGCGAAGCCTGTGGGCACCTCGAGAACTGGCTGCAGATCCGGGCGTGCCTGTCCAAGATGGCATCGCAGCAGCTCGTCCAGATCGTCGCGGTCGAAGAGATGGCTCCCCGTGGTCAGCCAGTACACCAGACATCCCAGGGCATATAGATCCGTCCAGGGGCCCTGGTCGCGCAGGTTTCCCTTGATCTGCTCCGGAGCCATAAAGCGCGGGGTCCCCGTGATCACGTCGTCTTCGGCGCGGAGTTGGCGAGAGGTATTCATGGCATAGGCGACGCCAAAATCGGACAACTTCAACTGCCCGCCTGCCGCGATGTGGTCGGCGACGAAGAGTACGTTGTCCGGTTTGAGATCGCGATGAATCAGTCCTCGGGCGTGGGCGTGGGCCAACGCATCGAGGATCTGGGTGAGGATGGTGTGGGTCTGCGGCCAATTCAGCGTTTCTCGATCGACGTGGGCAAGCGTGGAGTCGGCCAGTTCCATCACCATATAGGGACTCCCCTCGGCCAGATGCCCATCGGATTGCCGGGCAACCCCGCCGGTGACCTCGCCATAGTCGAAGACGCTGATGATATTGGGGTGATTCAGGTGGGCTACGGCCCGCACTTCCCGATGGAAAGACTCAACGAAGCGATCCTTTCGCGCGTGCTCGGCGGTGATGATCTTGACCGCCGCCGGATGCTGATGATGGATATGCACGGCGCGCCAGACAATTCCCATCCCACCCTTGTCGAGGGGACGTTGCAACCGAAATGGTCCGAATGTGGGAAGGCGATTCATCAAGTGTGGTGCCATGGTGACAACAGTTCGGATGTGACAGCTTGGACCCACAGTATTTCATATCTTGAGGGACGGGGCCAAGGGGGCAGGGAAGCGGCGATGGTCTTTCGACGTGGTGTGAAGTAGGCTTGTCCCATCAGATTGAACCTGCATCAAAGTCTGCCGTCGAGCCGCCATGGATATGGTAATGGAGATCGGATTCTGGGGGATGCAGTTTGCGTTGGTAAGCGCCCTGCTTCTGGGAGCGTATCGACTGCGGCCGAAGTTGGGGCTGAGCGCCGTGGTGGCAGTGGTGGTCTCCTTGCAGTTCTTCCAGGGCGTGCTGGGCTCGAGTTTTTATTGGGAGGCCGGCGAGAGGTTCATGGTCAGCCCCGGGTCGGTGATCCTGTTTTCGAGTAACCTCGCCCTTTTGTTATATTCCTTTGCACGAGACGGGATCGCCACCGCAAGAGTGCTCCTATACGCAATTCTCATCGGCAATATCGTTCCTTACGCCGTGGGAGCGCTGTTGTGGTTTCATATCCAGTACAGTGAGCCCCATAATTTTCTGGGGATTCCGGAGGAGATTTTCTATCAGGGAATGCTCCCCGCAGTGGTGGGGATTTCGGTCCTATACATCGATCAAGTCCTCGCCCTTCTGGGGTTTTCCTGGATGCGGCGTCGATTCCCGTTTTTGCCAGTGGTGATCCCCCTGACGGTGACGCTGGTGGTGGTCCTGGCGGTCGATACGGTGCTCTTCTTGTCGGTGGTTCATTTCGGTCATGAGAGCCTGTCGACGATGATTGTCGGCGGGGTCTTGGGAAAGGCAGCAGGAGGGATGGCTTTCGGAGTCGTATGGGGAAGTCATCTCCAGCGCCAGATGTTGCGAAAGGCGGACGACTTAAAGCAGATCTTGCGCTTCGTATTCTTTCGTGACGATGTGGAGAAATTGCGTGAGGCCGCATCTCGAGATGGGATGACCGGGCTGTACAATCGTCGTACCTTCGACCGTATATTCGGTGAATTGTTGCGACGCGATGATCGGCGATTCAGTCTCATCTTGTGTGACGTCGACCATTTCAAGCAGGTCAACGACACGCTGGGACATGACGTTGGAGACGAGGTGTTGATTGATATCGCACGCCATATCGAGGCGTCGACGCGGGAGATGGACTTTGCGTTTCGTATCGGTGGTGACGAATTCGCGGTTGTGTTGCCTCGTTGTGATGCGGCGAGTGCCGGGGAAGTAGCAGGGCGGATCAAGTCGTTTCGCTTTGAGGATGACGCTCTCAAATTTGTGGTGACTCTAAGCACCGGTAAGGCGGAGTTTCCTGCGGAAGGAACAACCCAGGTGGAGTTGTATCGAAGGGCTGACGAGAAGTTGTACAAGGATAAGGAGAGCAGCCGATTGTAGACCTGCTATACAACGATGGGTTCCTCCGTCTTGCGTCGTGCAAGTGCCGATGATAGATATCTTGGTAATTGTTGACGGAGTGGGTAGTCGTCCCGAAAAACAGGAGTAGGCTCCATGACAGGTATTCGCGTTACGTTATTCGCTGTGGTGCTGGCGGTGGGTTGTCTTGTGGCGTCAAGTGTGACCGCTCAGGATTTCAGCTTCGAGCCCTGGAGCGATGTCACGAAAGTCTGCCCGAGCTGTGAGCCTCCGCCGGCCGACGAGATTGAGCTGACCAATGGAAATACAGTCCAGGGCACAATTCGGGCTATTAATCCCGAATTCTATACCCTGGAGCGCTTCGGAGAGGTGCGAACCGTGCCGGCTCGCGATGTGGCGAATGTGGAGTGGAAGAGGGGAAGCCAGCCGAGAGGTCTGGACAATCTCGATCAGATCGTGCTCAAGAATGGTCACGTCCTCACCGGATCCATCACCGTAGATAACGATCGCCCTCCCTATTTCGAAATCGAATCTTCCTATATGGACCAATCCTATACGGTCTTCAAATCCCAGATCGAAATGGTCTTCAAAGGTGGTGAGGAATACGATTTTCGTGCTGCGATGGAAGAGGTGCAGGATACTCGCGAATAAGACTGATTTTACAGTCTACAGAACGCAGGCAGTTAGACCCCGCCGACAGAAGCTCGGCGGGATTTTTTTTTGATCAATAGGAGTGAAGGCGGGGGAGATCTCGGCCCAATTTCAGGGCCTCTACTTCGTGGATGGCCAGTTCGTCGAGGCGTCGGGTGACTTCGGAGTTGGGGAAATGGTCGCGGGCGATCCCCGTATAGAGGGTGTAGTGGTCGGCTTCGGCTTTGAAGAGTTCGCGGTAAAAGGTGGCGAGTTCATCGTCATCGACGCCTTCGGCGAGGATGGAAAAGCGCTCGCAACTACGAGCTTCGATGAGCCCGGCCACCAGGAGCTTATCGAGAAAGCGCTCCGGCTCCTGGGGGCGAATGTGATCGACCAGCGCAGCGGCGTAGGGCGCCGGGTCGAGGCGTCGCAATTCGATATCGCGATCGTCGAGAATGTCGAGCATTCGCGTAAAATGTTCCATCTCTTCGCGGACGATGCTGGCGAGACGGCGCGGAAGGCCGCGTCTTCCAGTATAGCGAAAGATCATACCCAGGGCCGTAGAGGCGGCGCGTTTCTCCAGATGAGTGTGATCGATGAGGATAAGGTCGAGGTGTTCCTCGACGGAGTCGAACCAGTCGGGACGGGTCGATTCGGCCAGATGCAACAAGGTGATGCTCCGTTTGGGTCAAGATCAGTGAAAGGAGATGTGGTAAGGGGGCAAAAAGACCGGCTCGTCGGCCTGGAAGTACAGGGGCCACAAAAGGGTGCTCTCCCACTGTCGAAGAGTAGAGGGAAGTTGTCCCCTGGGAGGAGCAATATCCGGGCCGTCGACGAGGCCGATGCGGGAGAGAAGTCGCAGGGTTCGCGAACTCATTCCGGGGCTCATGAAGGATCCCCCGGCGCCAGTGCGATCGACGTACTTCGCCTCACCGACGTCAAGGCCGGCTAGCTGTTCGGCGCGGTGAATGGCGTCGCTGATCCCGCCGGTGCTATCTGTCAGTCCCTGTTCCTCGGCAGCGGCGCCCGTCCAGATTCGTCCTCGTCCGACCTCGTCGACTTCGTCGGGGGTGAGGGGACGGGTGTCGGCTACCTGATTCAAGAAGAGCTCGTAGAGATAGACGATTGTCTCACCGACGGCCTCTCGTTCCGAATCGGTCCAGGGACGCCAGGTGGAAAAGACTCCTGCTCGCTCGCCACGGCTTTCCGGTTGGGCGGCGACTCCGAGGCGATTGGCCAAGGCTTCCACGTTGAATTTGCCGGCGTAGATGCCGATAGATCCAGTGAGGGTGACCGGCGTGGCGTAGATCTCGTCCGCTCCGGCGGCGACGTAATATCCACCACTTGCGGCGACGTTGCCCATGGAGGCGACGACGGGTTTTCGCGTTGAGAGATGGCGTATCTCACGATAGATGAGGTCACTTCCCACGGCACTTCCTCCCGGGCTGTCGATACGCACCACAACTGCTTTTACATTGTTGTCACGGCGCAAATCTCGAAGCGTCTCTTTGATGGTCTGAGCCCCCGTAATCCAGGTCCCACCGAAGGGGCTGCCTCCCGATGTTCCGGAGGTGATCATGCCGTCGATATACACCACGGCGATCTCCGGGGCGCCACCCCAGCGTTCATCGTCGATAGGAAAGCGCTGATAGCCACGCTCCAGGCCCCGAAAGCCGGGGCCCACAAATTCGTGTAGTTCTCGTTGCAGTTCGTCGTTGTAGACGATGGAATCGATCAGCCCCATCTCCAGGGCCTGTGAGGGAGTATGGGGAGTGTCGTCGATAACGGCCTCGATGTCTTCGACAGAAAGCTGGCGCTGGTATGCGATGCGTTCTGTGAGCTCGGCATAGAGGGCGTCCAGGTACTCGCGGGTTTGCTCCAGCGCCGGTTGCGAGGGCTCGTCTGGGGCGACGAAGGTCTCCGGGGCGGACTTGTAGTCGCCGATGCGCATGAACTCGGCTTCGATACCGAGCCGGTCGAAGAGCCCGGCGTAGGATGTGAACTCGACGTGGAGTCCCGTGGGACCGTAAGGAGTGGTGGGGCGAAGCCAGACTTCGTCAGCCGCCGACGCGGCATAGATCACACCCGTGGTGGGGGCTTCGGCGCGGATGACTGCCACGCTCTCGACGCCGTTATCGCGAAGCCGTTCCAGCGCTTCGTGAAGCTCCCACATCTGCGCAAAGCCCAGATCCAGGCTTCCCACCTCGATCACCACCCCCTCCACGCTGGTATCGAGAGCGATTGCGTCGATGTCGTTGATCAGCTCCAGAAAGGCACGAGTGGTGGGAGCGAAGAAAAAGGACTGTGCCTGTTCTTCGATGCTGTCATCTAATTTCAGGTGAATCCAGCGGCCGTCGCGGGTGACGAGAGAGCGTTTTCGAGGGGTACCTGCCCAGAATCTATAGGAGGAAGTTGTCACGGCATCGACGTCAGCAGTCCCGTGGCCGCCGAGTTGCGTCTGTGCCTGAGCACCGATGCCACCGGCGCTGGTCTCGAGGCCGACGGCGACGCCATCGAAGGACCAATCCGCGCCAGCGCCGGGGCGGGGGACGTCGATAAATCCCCGTCCGAAGAGTCGAAGGCCGGGAATCGGTTCCGCGGCGATACGGGGATTCAATTCAAAGAGATCTGCGCTTTGCACATGATTGAATTCGGTGTCGAAGACCAGACGCCCGTCGAAGGGGCGAAAGACAGCGCCC
>SLPW01000401.1 GCA_007131755.1 Myxococcales bacterium
CGACAGGCCGTCGACGAGCTTCGCCAGGCCGACGATTTTCGGGCCTTCGTAAAGGCCGTCAGCGCCTACCAGCGTAAGGGCTATGAGCTTCCCGACGATGAAGAGCTTCTGGGTCGGATGCTCGAACATCCCCGGGAGAGCATTGTTTTGGATGTGCTGAACCACCTCATCGATCTGCATCGACGTCGCACTCTGAAGGGGTCGGCGTCGTTGAACGCCAGGCTCAAATCGGTCAAGACCGTCAGCGACGACCCCCGGGTGCACGAACGCGCCGACGAGGTCCTGACGGCGCTGGGGTGACCACCCGTTAGGGATCGGCCGAACTCCTTTTTATCGTAAATTTTTTCCCAAGTTCGCTGTGGTATGATTCGAGGGATCATCCACAGATGAGCATTTCTAAGTGAAAATGCGCTGATTAAATGACCACATAGCCTGCTGCTCCTCGCGGACAGTACAAGAGATGGGACGTTATGTATTTTGCCAACCTTTGTCGCCGCGACGGCAGTGGATTGTTTCCCTCGAGAATTGTCCTGTGCGCGGCCATGTTATTGATTGCCGCCTGTGGGGGAGAGGCTGAATCTCCCGATGTGGGATTCGATGGAGGTGACGTCTCGGACGTCAGGCCTGCCACAATTCAATGGGAAGTTATTTGGCGGTGACGGGATTGCCGACACGGAGGATTTCGAATCGGCTGGCCACTTCGAGCGAGCGTCCTGTGCTCTGGAGATGGCAGAGGCGATTCGTCAGGAGGAGTCGACGGCGGACCAGATCGCGATGTATTTCGCCGAGAGATGCGCAGCGATATTCGCGACGAAAATGTACAGTCGAAGCTCGACCACTTCGCCGAACTCGCACAACATCGCAAGGAGCGAATCGCGGGCATGGAGCAGCGTTTCGACGATTGGAATCAAATTCGCATCGGCGATGCCGAGGAAGACTATCAGGCTGTGCTTCAGGAACTGAGGAACCGCCGGGCGGCAGAAGCCTTTCAATTTGCCGGCGACGAAATGGCGGCCGGGTTCTCATCGCAGGCGGAAGGGCTCCCCAAAACGGTCGGTGCCTCCAACGATCCCAACGCCGCGCTCCGGGCCAGCCTGGAGTTCCAGGCCAAATTGGCATCGCTCCAGGGAAGGGGTGCAAGGTACGTCATGGATTATAACACCGATCAGATGGCGGCCAGGCGAGATCGCGACAATGAGTTGGACGCCGCCGAGATGAAGCAGATGCAGGAGCAGGCCCAGCTCAACGGAGCGATCCGTGATTCGGAGATCGCTGATTTGGAGGAGGCTTTTCGGGTCAGCAACGAGATCAGCGACAACGAATTGGCCATGTTGGAAGATACCATCGAGTTGATGCGCGCTCAGCGCGAAGCCGAGTTGGCCTACGCCCGCGACATGGCCGAGTTCCGAGAAAAGCGCACGGAATATCTAAAGAGTCTCACCGAGGTATCGGGCCGCGAGTTGCGGGTGGCCCGCTCTGAGTTCAACGCCGTGCAGCGACTCCTGGAATACGACGCGATTGTCCAGAAAGCCCAACTGGAGGCATCGCGGTTGCAGGAGCTCGATCGCAAGATCGGCACCTTTGACGCCCTGGTCGGCGGCATCGGAGCGATCTTCACCGAGAGCTACACCCTGGAGAGGGCCGAAGATCAGCTCGACGAAGCGCGCCGTGCGCTGATGGATTGGCTGGTGGTGTTGGAGTATTACGCCGTTCGACCTTTTATCGACCAACGCCTGCAGATCATGCTCGCCCGCAACGCCTATCAACTCGAGTTGGTGGCCAACGATCTGCAGCAATTGGAGAATACTTGCGGCGGCTCGGAGAGAAGTAAGGAGACCGCCACCTTGTCCCTTCGCCGCGACGTACTCGGCGTCAGCCGTCCCCAGCAGAGCAGTATCGACGAGACGATTAGTCTTCCCTCGGAGGAGCGCTTTCGACAGTGGTTGAGCCAGGCCTACGTCCCGGTGAATCGAAGGATTCGATTCAGCACCTCCCAGACCCTGTCCAACGTTTTGGATAATACAGACGACGTATTGGCGGCCACATTTGCCCTGGGGCTGAAGGATTTTGCCAACCTCGATCTGGCGTGCAACGCCAAGATCGAATCCATCGCCATCAATGTCGTAGGGGATCTGGGTGAGCACAATCCGACGGTGAGCCTTCTATACGACGGGACGAGTCAACTTCGCTCCTGTCAGCCCAATATCGACGAATACGTGCGAGCCTTTGCGAACGGGATGACCTCCTATGGAACGATCACCCAGCTTCGCACCGAAGGGCGGGCCATGAGCCCACTGGCGGGGCTCAACGGCTTTTCGAATACCGATAGCTCGGTCAACCGCACGCTCACCGGTCTCCCCGTGGCCTCGGAGTACACCCTCCTCATCTCCACGGAGCGCGGCGACAACGCCCGCCTGGACTGGTCACAGCTCGAAGATATCGAGATTCGAGTGGAATACTCCTACCAGGATCTCTTTCAATCGAGCTGTGATTGAGACCTTATGGGTCGACATGTGGCCTTCCGCCGCCGGTCAGTTCAAAGCGGGAACGTTTTATTAGGTTCAACTGGGATTGATCGAATTGCCGGACTTCATGCAGGAAATGCAACGGCAGATGGAAGCGCGCGGTGAACGAACCGAGGACGAGCGCCGCGAGTCGGGCCGGCAGGGAGTGCGCTGCGGGTGCGATCGATTTCCATTGGTTGTTGTTCCCTGGCCCGGTCCCTGGCCCTCGCCCAGGCCCGTTCTTTGTTGTTTTTTTTTCCGGGTTTTCCTCCTCCCTCCGAGGGGAAATGGTTGCCCAAACGTGATTTGCCGACGCGAAGCAACATCGGGCCGGGGCCGGGGACTGGGCCGGGGCCAGGGAAGGCTCGACCACATGGAGTTCTACAACCGATCAGGGTGGATCACACTCGGCAGGGAGCAGTGGCTTGCCTTGAATCCCGGGCTCGTTGTACGTTTCAGGGTCCGGGCTAAGGCCAGTGAGCAGTGACCGCCGGAAGCCTCTCACAACGGACAGGCTATCCTGCGCCATCGGAAGATTGAAAGTGTAGCTCCTGCCATAGCTCCATCAGTAACCACGGACTACAGATATATTCATCGGAGCTCGCCGATCTCTCACCATAAAGAGCAGATGGTCAGTGACGAGTGCAGTCCGTTTATCCGTAAATCTGGATCAGGGATGAAGAATATGATGAAGGTGTGCAATTGGACTGGTGTATTCGTGATCGTCTGTATGGTCTCGAGCCTCGTTTTTTCGGGGTGCGGCGGTGACAACGGTGAGGGAACAGCACAACCAGATGCCGGGTCCGGGGAAGACATAGAAGACGTGGACGACGTGGACGACGTGGACGACGTGGACGACCTCCCGGATACGGAAGGCGACTCGGATGTGCAGACTCCCGACGTTCTGCCGCAAGTGAGCACGCTGGAGGTGAGCGAGATCACCATCGACCAGGCTCGATTGCACGGTGAGTTGAGCGACCCTGGAGAGCCCGCAGCGACTTCCTATGGTTTCTGTGTGGGGACGACATCGGAGCCCACGGACTGCACGGAGGTTGGCGAGGCGACGGTGGGGGAGTTTGAGATGGTCTTCGACGAGGTGGAGGCAGGAGCGACTTATGTTGCAAGAGCCTTTGCGGATAGCGACGCCGATCGGGTCTATGGTGATGATATTGAATTCGGCTTCTATTGGGAGGAAGTCTCGGCGGGCTCCAGTTCGAAATGTGCGATCGCCGAGGACCATACACTGTGGTGCTGGGGAAGAAACGACTCCGGACAATTGGGGCTGGGCCATCGGCACGGTCAGCTCCGCCCCGCACAGGTGGGCGATGACGACGATTGGCAGCAAGTCTCCGTGGGGGGGGTCAATAGCTGCGGGATCCGCGACGATCAGACCCTTTGGTGCTGGGGGAGGGAGAGCGCCGTCCTTGGGCTCGGCGACGTCGAGGAAGACCAGTTGGTCCCGACACAGGTCGGTGAGGAGAACGACTGGACAAGCGTCGCTTTGGGAGATTTTCACGCATGTGCGCTGCGTGACGACGGAACGTTATGGTGCTGGGGTAGTGGATCAGCCGCGGGTGCGGATGGCTTGCAAGAAGAACCCGGGCAGGTGGGTAGCGATGACGACTGGAGCCGTATCATGGCCGGGTATTACGATAGTTGTGCCCTCAAAACAGATGATACGTTGTGGTGCTGGGGACCTAATCAGCAGGGGCTCGGTGATTCCGGCGCTCACAGCGATCCGCAGCAGGTCGGTGATGGTCGCTGGAAGGACGTGGGGGTGGCGGAAGGTCATGGCTGCGGGGTTCGCGACGATGGCAGTCTCTGGTGTTGGGGGTCGAATGTTCAGGGTCGGCTCGGCCTCAGTGATGTCACCAGCAAATCGGAACCGACACAGGTGGGGTTTGACACCGATTGGAACGCCGTAGACGTCAGCATTTTTCATAGCTGTGCGCTCCGCCGGGAAGGAGAGTTGTGGTGCTGGGGGAGTGGATTTCACGGCCTCGGCCATGCAGGTCAAAGTCTGCCGCGGCAGATCGGATCTGCTCAGGACTGGTCGGCCCTGTCACTCGGCTTTACTAGTAGCTGTGCGCTGCGAGACGAGAACGAATTGTGGTGCTGGGGATCGAATTTTTACGGTCAACTTGGAATCGGCGAAGACGGCGGCTCACAATCGGAGCCGGTGCCCGTGAGCTCCGAGTTGAGCTTTGAGCGTATTGATAGCTCTTATCGTCGAGGTTGCGGAATCGAAGAAGACGGAGCGCTTTGGTGTTGGGGCTCCAACTCGCACGGACAACTGGGCGTGGGAGACAAGAATCTGCGTGATGTTCCTGAACAGGTGGGCGATGGCCAATGGCACGATCTGTCAATGGGCGTCCACCATAGCTGTGCGGTCGCTGAAGACCAGAGTTTGTGGTGTTGGGGAGCCAATTACGACGGACAGTTGGGCGTCGGCGATGACGTGGAGGAAAGGCTGGAGCCCGTGCTCGTAGACAATATTCACCCATGGGACCATGTAGCCGCCGGAAGCCGTCATAGCTGTGCGGTTCGCACGGACAATACGCTGTGGTGCTGGGGATCAGGAGAGGATGGTCGACTGGGCACGGGCACCGACAATGCCCATTCAACCCCTGAGCAGATCGGAGAAGACGTCGACTGGAGCGTCGTCTCTGCGGGAGGCGGACATAGTTGTGCCATCAGTACGGACGACGAGTTATGGTGCTGGGGGCGGGGCGCCGAGGGACAACTGGGGACGGGGCAAAGGGATTCAGAATATGAGCCGGTCCAGGTTCAGCCCCAGGAGAGCTGGGTTGCCGTTGCCGTCGCAAATTCTCATAGTTGTGCGATCCGTGAGGACGGGAATCTGTTGTGCTGGGGTGATGGCTCGTATGGCAAACTCGGTCAGGGAGATACGCAGGACTATGAGTCCCCTCAAGTCGTAGGGCTGAGTGATCAGTGGATAGATATCGCAGTCAGCTCACATCATAGCTGTGGGATGCGTAACGATGGAACGCTGTGGTGCTGGGGGTATAATGGAGACGGAAACCTGGGGGTCGGGGATATGGACGCCCGTATCAGTCCGGCCCAGGTGGGTAGCGACGATGACTGGGCTGCGCTGAGCGTTGGCCCACAAAATACCCTGGCCATTCGCAGCGATGGTTCAGTGTGGTCATGGGGAGCCAGCCTTCAAGGGGCGCTGGGAGATGGCAGGTTCGCGGCATTGGAGCCGGTATACGTCCCCTGAGATAGGCTTTCCGGAGCGGAGGGTTCCTCCGTGGAGGGACTCAGGGCTTCTTGTACGCCGCGGGCATCTCCACCTTCATCTCCAACTCCTCGAGTTTTGCCGCCAGGGACTTCATGGCCCACTCTTCACCGTGGACGAGATAGGCTTTCGAGGCGCCTGTCTGCTGGACCCACTCGATAAGCTTGGACTGGCCGGCGTGGGCGGAAAAACCGCCGATGGTATGCACCGAGGCTCGGGGTCGGATGGGAACGCCGTGGATTCGGACCGAATCGGTGCCGTCGACGATCTGTCGGCCCGTAGTCCCCTCGGCCTGAAAGCCGACGAAGACGACGCTCGACTCCGGCCGGCCCAGGTTGTGGCGAAGATGGTCCAGGACCCTTCCGCCCGTGGCCATTCCGCTTCCCGCCAGGATCACCGCTCCGGAGTCGATGGCGTTGATCCGGGCCGACTCGTGGGTGGTCCGGGTATACTCGAGGGCCTTGAAGGAAAAGGGGTCGCAGCCCTCACCGAATTGGGCCCGGGCCTCATCGTTGAGAAGCTGCAGATGCCGCCGGTAGATGCCCGTGGCGTTGGTGGCCATGGGGCTGTCCAAAAAGACGCGGGATCTCTTCGGGATTCGACCGCTCTTCCAGGCGTCGTGGAGGATGAATAACAGCTCCTGCGCCCTCTCCAGGGCAAAGGTGGGAATCACCACATTTCCGCCGCGCTGGAAGGTCTCGCGAATGACTTCCTCCAATTCGGCGATGCTCTCCGTAAGTGATCGGTGGTCCCGGTCGCCGTAGGTGCTCTCCACGACGGCCAGGTCCGCCCGGGGAGCCTGTGCCGGATCGCAGGCCAGGGGACGGCCGTCGTCGCCGATATCACCGGAGACGGCGACCCGCATCGAGTCTCCTGCCCCGCTGAGTTCGAAGAGCAATTGGCAGGACCCCAGAATATGACCGGCATCAAAGGTGGTCAGCTCAATCCCGGGCGCCAGGGTGCGCGTTTTCTCGTAGCGAAGGTTGGCATCCCACAGCTCGAGGGTCTCGAACATATCCTGTTCGTCGAATAGCGGCGTCGCCGTCATCGCCTCACCCCGATCGCGACGCCGCCTGTTCTCGCGCCGGGCGTCGGCGCCCATAATCGACACCGAGTCGGCGAGGCTGAGTCTGGCCAATTCGTAGGTGGCGCGGGTGGAGACGATAGGGCCCTTGAAGCCCTCTTTGACCAGAAGCGGAAGCCGCCCGATATGGTCCAGATGGGCGTGGGTGACCACCACACAATCGATGGACGCCGGATCAAAGGGAAAAGGCGGCTCGTTTCGCTTCTGCGAACCCCTTCCCTGAAATATCCCGCAGTCGATCAACACCCGCCGGTCGCCGTATTCGATCAGATGGCACGACCCGGGTACTTCCCGAGCGGCGCCAAAGCTTTTCCATGCGAAGGTCATTTGTTCTCCTGCTGGGTGATCGTCGATAGTAGGTAGCCTTAAGTCGCAGTCGAGAATAACGCGGTAAAAGCAAGGGAGATAGGGGGATGAAGGGGATAGGGGGATAAAAAACCAAGAGGTCTATCTCCATATCCCCATTATCCCCCCCATCTCCTTTTGCTTTTTTCCGGTCGTTACCTTCGACAGAAGAGCAAATCGACCACCCATCACGATCAAAGAGCCCGGCTCCGCCAGTTGCACGCCCACCGCCGTCGTCGTACTCTCAACAAGCTTCCAATCACCAACGGGGAAGCACAGCCCGAGTCCCATGGCCGAAGTCTCGCGGTGGCCCCATGCCCACGAATCACCACAACTCCAATTTCTGGTTCCTCGCCGAGCACGACGAGCGCCTGGCCAAAATCGGCCACGAGGCCGAGCAATTGGCCAGCATCAGCCCCACGGCCTGCATGATGCAGGTGCGCCTATTGGCCGAACTCCTCGCAAAGGAGACCGCCGCCTACCTGGGAATTTACGTCGGCGACGGCGCCTCCTTCTACCAGGTCTTGTCGCGCCTCGAGGGCGACCGGGCCTTCCGCCACGAGATAAAGGACCTCTTCCACGAGGTTCGCATGAACGCCAACGACGTGGTCCATGGGGAGATCTATCTGGGCGATGCGCGAGGCGTGGCGAAGAACTATCTTCGCCTCACCCGCCGCGTAGCCATCTGGTTTCATCAATCCTTCGGGCGCGACCGTGATTTCCGCCCCGGACCCTTCATCGATCCCCCGGACCTGGCCGGCCAGCGCGAGGAGGTGCTCCACCAGAACGAGAGCCTCCGCGACGCCGTCGCCGATGCTGAACGGGCCGTCAACGAGGCCAACGAACGCGCTCTGCGAGAGAAGCACCGCCGCGCCGAGGTCGAAGAGCTTTTGGAGCAGCTTCGCGAGGAGCGAAACGTCTTCCAATCTCTGGCCGAGGAGTACGAGGAGCGCCTGGTGGCGCTGCAGGCCGAAGCCGAAGCGGCGGACACAGAAGAGCGTGTCGAGCGTGAAACGCGCATGCACGACGCCGCCGACAGGGTCGAGCTCGACGAGCGGGAAACCCGCGCGATCATCGACCAGGAGCTTCGCCGCGCGGGCTGGCGCGCCGATACCGAGGAGCTTCGATGGGCCAGCGGCG
>SLPW01000295.1 GCA_007131755.1 Myxococcales bacterium
ACGCGCCCGTCGCCGTGCTCTCCACTGAGTGAGCCCCGAAACTCCTTGACCAGATCGGCCACGTCCTCGGCGATCCCGCAGAATTTTTCGACGTCCTCCGGATCTTTTAGATTCAACTCCGGCCTCAGGTGCAGCTCCCCTACCGATGCGTGTGCGTAGTAAACGCAGGCCGTGCCGTAGGACTCCATGACCTTCGAAAACTCACGCACGTAATCGGGAAGAACGTCCACGGCCACCGCCGTATCCTCCACCACTGTCACCGGTTTTACGTCGCCCTCAATGCCCATCAGCAGCCCCAGCCCCGCCTTTCGCAGATCCCAGACCGCCTCGTCCTGTGGTGGCCTCAACACGGGATAGGCATAACCCATCTTCAGCGACTCCATGCGCTCGATCAGAGCCCTTGCTGCCTCTTCCACCTCCTGCGGACTCTCCCGGTAGAACTCCACGACCAATACGGCGGCCGGATCTCCCTCGACCCAGAATCGATTTCGGGCCTGTTCGATATTATGCTTCGTCTGCTCCAGCACCCGTCGGTCGATGAGCTCCACCGCCGCCGGCTCTTGTGCCACCGCTTCAACGGTCGCTTTCAAGGCCTGTTCCAGGCTTCGAAAGTGGACGCACACCACGAGCCTGTCACCGGGACGATCGACGATATTGAGCTTCGCCTCCGTCATCAGCCCCAGGGTCCCCTCGGTTCCACACAAAAAACGGGGAAGGGAAAATCGCCCGCCCTCACCGTAGGGAGCGCGCCGGACCACGTCATCCAGGGGATAACCCGTATTTCGGCGCACTACTTCTACCCTGGGATAGCGCTCCTCGATGAGCTGAGCCTCCTGGCGTGCGATTCGGTCCAGCGCCTGCAGGCCCCTGGCGAGGCTGCCCTCGCCATCCATCTTCTCCGCCAGCTCATCCCTTTCCCAGGCACCCACGCGGGCATATTCGCCATCGGAAAAGACCACCTCCAACTCCAGAAGGTGATCTCTGGTGGTGCCGTACATTATGGAGTGGCTTCCACAGGAATTATTGCCGATCATTCCCCCGATCATGCACCGATTCGACGTCGAAGTATCGGGCCCGAAGAACAGGTCGTAGCGAGCCAGATGGCGATTTAGATCGTCGAGAATGACACCGGGCTCCACCCGGACCCAACGCTCCTCCTCGTTGACCTCCAGAATCCGGTTCATATGACGGCCCACGTCGACCACCAGACCGGAGCCCGTGGTCTGCCCCGCAAGGCTTGTGCCCGCGGCGCGGGGCACGATCCCCAGACCCAGCTCGCCAGCCGCCCTTACCACGGCCTGCACGTCCTCTCTGGACCGTGGAAAGACCACCGCCGTCGGCTCCTCCTGATAGACCGAGGCATCCTGGGAATATAACAGCCGATGAAGCCCGTCGCTTCTCACCTCCCCGTCGATCTCCTCTCCCAGGGCTTCGAGTTTTTCGACGACCTTCCTGTCTACATCCGGCATACCCACGTCCTGCGTACAGACACCAACGCCCGCGCTGAAAATCAACGCGGGCGTCGAGCTTTTCCTTCCCCTCTGCTGGCGATCACACCGTGACCACCCACACGATCACGTGGGCGTACACTCCGCTGGCCAGCTTGATGGGCACCCGGTAGATCCCGAGCTCATCGAGCCCTCGACCGACCTCCACGAAGCGGTGCTCCACCTCGAAGCCCTCCTGCTGGAGGACGTCGGCGACCTCGCGAGCGCTGACCGAACCGTATAGCTTGTCCTCTTCGGCCACCCGCTTGGGAATGGTGATCGACAATCCGTCCAGATCGCCGCGCACCTCCAGAGCGGTCTCTCGCTGTTCGGCCTTTTGCTGCTCGATGAGACGCTTCTGGTGAGCCAACTCTTTCTTTTTTGCTGAGCTGGCCGGGAGGGCCAATCCCTGGGGAATCAGGTAATTTCTTCCATAACCGGGTGCGACATCAACGATCTCACCCATCTCGCCGAGATTCGGCACGTCTTCTTTCAATATCACTTCCATCATCGACTCCTGTTGCGCTGAGGCGTCCAATCTCTATCCATTGGTCGCAGTCCTCTTCGGGCCCGCCGCGGAAATCACGTCGGGACCACCACCTCTTCCTCTTCTTCTTCCGGACGCGCCAGGCGCTCTTCGGCCACCAGATCGTCGTCCAGCTTCACCGTCAAGAACTTCAGGACCGGATCGAGCAGACCCAGGTGTCGCTCCACCTCCGAAACCGTCCCGGGAGGGGCGATATAGCGGTAATATTTGTAGACACCCTGCTCGAATTTCTTTCCTTCCGTCTTGTCGCGGATCTCGTAGGCCAGCGTGCGCCGTCCCCAATCGTCAAACTTCAAGACGTGTCCACCGCTATCGTCGAGCACCTTCTCCACACGCTCCTTGACGGTAGAAAAATCCTCTTCCGAGGCATCGGGCCGGATGATGTAGATCGTTTCGTATTCTCTCTGTCTTTCCACAGGCATGTTCAACCTCTCGGGTAATAGCCCCATCTCTTTTTCGATGGAGCGAGGCTATGTCAGTTTGCCGAGCTTCTTTGCTCGACGCGTTAGCAAAATCTGCAACCGGTCTTACTAGTTCCGTTCTCGACCAAAAGCAAGCCCCGACGCCGCAAACTTCCATCCTTCAATGAAACCGATTCTGTGCCGCCCCCACGCCACTCTCCAGAACGACCTCCACGGCGTCGCAGGCCTTGTCGACGAGTTCTTCGATCACCGCACGTTCGTTGCGTCCGAAGCGGCCGAGTACGTAATTTCTCACTTCCCCATGTTCCGGGCGGCCGATCCCGAGCCGGATACGCACAAAATCGCGATCCCCCGTCACGGACAGAATATGGCGAAGGCCGTTGTGGCCTCCATGGCCGCCTCCACGCTTGATCTTCAACTGACCCGACGACAGATCGATATCGTCGTGCATCACGATCGTGTCCGAGGCCCCGATATCGTAGAACTTTTGTGCGGCCTGGATCGCACGCCCCGATTTATTCATATAGGTCTGCGGCGCCAGCAGGACCACGTCCTCGCCAGCGACGGATCCCGTATCGACGAAACCGTGAAATTTCTCGCGCGTCACACTCATTCTGTGGCGTTCGGCCAATCGGTGCAGGACCATAAACCCCACATTGTGGCGAGTCCCCTCGTATTTTCGCCCCGGATTTCCGAGGCCTGCGATCAGTGTACGACTCATCGTAACCTCTCCTCTCAAACAAAGGAGCGGAGCCCTTTCGGGACTCCGCTCGAATTCGTCGCCCTTCAACGACGATCACTTCTCGAATCGGGCGATCAAGCTCCCGGTGGCTGTGCTTCTCCCTCTTCGGCACCCTCTTCGCCGGCTTCGCCCTCTTCGGTCGTCGGTGTGACCGCTGCCGTCGCTGCCGGAGCTGCCGTGGTGACCAGCTTCTTGCGCGGCATCTGGATGCGAATCACTGCATAGTCGACTTTATGGGCCGGCTCCACTCCCTCCGGATAGTCCAGCTCGTCAGCCGTAATCGAGTCGTCCGGTCCCAGATGGGTGACGTCCGCCGTGATAGACTCCGGGATCTCGAGGGGACGGGCGAAGACGTCGACCCCACGGCGCACGAAATGCACCCGGCCTCCCACCTTCACACCTTCTGCTTCTCCCTCCGTCTCCAGCGGGATCTTGACTCGAATCGGCTTGTCGGGATCCACGGAGACCAGGTCGGCGTGGATGAGCTGGCGTCCCACCGGATGGATCTGGTAGTCCCGCAACATCACGTGCTCAATGGTCTCCCCACCGTCGACTTCGATGTGAAATACCGCATTCAGCTCCCGTTTGGTCTCCGACAGCTTGTCGAACTCCACGGGATCGATGGCCAGGTTGATATTGTCGATTCCATGTCCGTAGCAGATGCAGGGTACCAGCCCCTCTTGACGCACTCGTCGCGCCGGGCCTGTACCCGCCTCATCCCGAACGGTGGCTTTCAATGTGGGCATGCTTTCAGAAGCCATGACTTTCCTCCATAACCCCCATCGCTTCTCGCCATTCACTCTCGCAGTGACGGCGACTTGACGATGGAGAGAGTCGACTCAAAAAAAGGCGCAGACCTCGCAAAGATGGCGCGGAGATCTGCGCGATCGATTCCACTCTTCTCAGCCTTCCTTCATCGAAGGCCTTCGAAAGCTGGGGTGCCAGGATTCGAACCTGGGAATGCCTGGACCAAAACCAGGTGCCTTGCCGCTTGGCCACACCCCAGTGCGACCGCCCTTTGAGGCGGATGGCCGTTTTTGATTCCGGCCACGCGGGCAGTGTATGTAGCAGCGGGCCCTACCGGTGTCAACCGATTATCGCATACAGGAATTCCTCCAGGTTCGCTCAACGCTCTGCCCGACGACATCCTTGCCATTCGACGGCGCGAAAGACGTGGAGGCGCCGAGGGCTGAACGCGGCACCGCTGAGGGCTGAACGCGGCACCGCTGAGGGCTGAACGCGGCACCGCTGAGGGCTGAACGCGAGATCGCTGAGGGCTGAACGCGGCACCGGCTGGACGCGAACGCGCGAAAGAGCACACGGTATCACGCTGTAGCGGTGAAAATTCCCTGTGACGTTCCCTGCCGAGACCGCGGTCGATTCCAAGCACGAGCACGAGATCGAGTACGATCCCGCGAACGAGCACGAGCACGAGCACGAGCACGAGACCGAGCACGAGACCGAGCCCGAGCCCGAGCCCGAGACCGAAACCGAAACCGAGACCGAAACCGAAACCGAAACCGAAACCGAGCCCGAGCCCGAGCCCGAGCCCGAGCCCGAGCCCGAGCCCGAGACCGAGACCGAGACCGAGACCGAGACCGAGACCGAGACCGAGACCGAGACCGAGACCGAGACCGAGCCCGAGCACGAGCACGATATCAATCACAGACCCCGATATCTCGAATCAGGGGCCGACACTGATAGCCCATCGGGCAGGTGCTGCGCTCGTAGCCGTCGCCGGTGGGGCCCGTAAACTGGCAAAAGCGAAGACATTGACCGACGCCGGCCTCGGCCACGCAGATCGAATCCTCTCCACAGGACAGCCCGGGGTGGTTACAGGCATCGCCGATGGACTGCTCCTCTACGATCTCCGTGCAGTGGCCCACGTTGGCGTTCCAGGGAAAATTAAATAGGCAGGTCTCGCCATCGGCGCATTGATGATCGGAGCGCTCTTCCGTGAAGGGATCACAGGTGGGCACGCATTGAGGCATCGCCCCCGTCGTCGGCATGTAGGAGGACAGAAGGGACTCCACGAAAGTCCATTGCTCGGAGCGCTCGAAGAGACACTCGCTTCCGACGACGCAATTGCCGGGGGTGCAGGGTTGTCCGATCTCGTCGGTGCCGGCGGCCCAACACACGGGCTGGCGATCTTCGACGTCTACCGCCCCCTCTGCTGCGGGCACCAGATAGGCCTCCGGCAGACACCGATCGAGCCCGGAGGGACAACTCTGTGCATCGGCGTAGCTTCCGTCGGGCTCGCACTCCACGCGGCACTCACCGACGTCGTAGTCCACACTCCCGTCGACGGGACGACAGGCCCGCTCGGCCCCGCAGGCGTCATCGTCACCCACCGGACACAGCCGGGCACACCGCCCGCGCTGGTTGAATTGTGACCAATCCTCGGCGGCGTCACCGATGATTTCGCAATACAATCCCTCCCCACAGGCCACACTGGCGTCGGGATGACAGGGATCGCCTTCTGCAAGATCACCGACGGGCTGACAGACGCTGGTCCACTGTCCACGATCGTCGTGAAAGCGAGGTCCACATCCCATGGCCTCTCCCTGACATCTGCCGAGATCCAGACCCGGATTCGCCTCGCAGCGCTCCATACAGCCGCCGATGGTCCCGTCGTTGACCGCCCGACAGGTCAGCGCGAGAGACGTCGTATCCTCCACAGCGGGAATCTCCCCGTCGTGAACCACGGCCACCGTCGGACCGTGAATATCACTGATGTCCATCGTTCCCCCGAAGGCCACCAAGCTCTGGTCGCCATCGATCTCCAATCCGTCGTATTCCACCAGCGACGCGGCGTCGAACTCCTCTCCCTGGGGTACCATCCACACGTCGTAGACTCCTTGCGGCACCTCCACTTCTCGAGGGTCGCCGAAGACGAAGTCCTCGATCCACTTCTCGGCCTCTTCTTCCCCTTCGGCCATCGCCCACAGGTCCACGGGCTCCAGATCTGGAATTCCCTGCACGAATAACAGACCGGCCTGCGGCGACCCGAACTCCACGACCTCCGAGCTCAACTCCCGATCCTCGCCAGCGACGGCTGTGAGCAACACCATCCGGGACTCCCCGGAGTCCAGAAAGAACTCGCCTTCGGCCAGGGGGACGTCCGTCGAGGGCGCGCCGGCATCGCGCACCGCCCAATTCACCGTTCCCGGCCCTCTCCTCTGGTAGTGCTCCTCCCCGTCGAATGCGGCCATGGTCCCCTCATCCATCTCTGTGACGAATTCGCCGTCCACATACAGATCCACCGCCTCCCCGGCAGCCGCCAGATGCCCGGCCATCCACAGCCCCTCTGGAGGCGACGGCTGGGGACAGGTCGTATCCCGCGCCGATTGTCCTCCCGCCGTCAACTGACCCTCCTCGTCCACCTCTCCCACGCTCAAATCACAGGCCGGAAGGCAGCGCCCCAGGGGACCACCACTCTCCATCTGAGCGCAGATCGAGCCCTCCTCGCAGTCGTCGCTGCCGATGGAGCAGGTCTCGAAGGGCTCGACCTGCCCTGCGGGCTGGCACATCCCCGTTCCATCCGCGGCAGGCGCGCAGAACTCGTCGGGTCCGCAACTATCAGGGTCGTCGCGATCACATACCGGCGCGCACACCTCCACCTGGCCCACCCCTTCGCCGAGCGCACGGGAGTGACATTCCTCGTCGCCTCCCGGGCATTGGCCGTCCTCACAATATTTTCGACAGATCCCCCCCACGCATACGGCGTCCCGGACACAGCCCTCGGAATATCGCTGTTCTTGAAAGACCTCCGTCGGCGCAAGGCAACTGTCTCCCGGCTCCCGAAGGCCCTCGGGAATGCAGATATCTGCGCCGGTGCCGATCCTGTCGCAGCGTTCTCCCTCCCCGCACCCTATACTTCCCTCGGTGACGTCACACTCCGAGGGCCGACAAGTAGCCACCAGACATTGTCCATCCACGCAGGTCTCCTGTTCACCGCAGTCCGCCTCCGTACTGCAGGACACCGACGCGGTCAGGGCCACCAAAAAGCATTGGCTTCCCTCCGGACAGGCCTGCATGCGGCAGTCCTGCGAACACACCGCATCTTCGCCGACTCCAAATTCCCAATCGAGACATAGATAGTCCCCGTGCCATTGCATGGCGTCGGAGGCACGGCAGGATTGCCCGTGATATTCACACCCCGCCTCGGCGGACACACACCGGCCCTGATGACACAACTCCCCATCTCCACACGGGGGATTACAGTCATCGGTCCCCACCTCCACGCAGGCTCCGTCGACGCACTCCCAACCCTCCCCACACTGCAACATGTCACAGGGGTCCGATTCTCCGCACCCCACTATCCACATCGTCATCAGTGCGGCCAGCACCCACGCCCACTGCCGGTTTTCATCGCTGCGAATCTTCATGGCGCCACTCCAGAAATTGCCGTGTCGTCTCACCACCACAGTTACACGGAAAGAATCGCGCCGCAAACCCATTGCCCCGAAAACATACCTAACCAATTGAAATTCAAACAGAAACCCACTCAAAGCAACCCCAGCCAACCACAGACATGCTGGGAACGGACATCCTCCCCGCCAGCGCCTCACGATTGATCACATCTTGCGTTTGCTCTGGTTTTGTTGGCCTGAGAACAGAGAACCTTGGTGCGATGCCATCCCTGGCATCGTCGTCGCAATACCCCGCCATCGCCGGCGATGCCAGGGATGGCATCGCTCCATCACGTGGTGGGTTGAAGCCTCGTATCTCGGCAACGATGAACCCTTTGGGCCCTGACCCATCGCGTTGATTTTACGAACGAACAAAAGGAGTTACGGAGATGTGTATGATCGTGATCCGCCAGCGCGGAAGGTGCCGAGCGAGCCGTACAGCGCGAGGCGGAGGGGGTAACCGCGGGGCTATCAACGTCAGTAGCTTTCTCCGTGCCCCCTCCGACCGCTCGTAAAAAGCACTCGCGCCCACCTCCCCGCCAACGGCTCTGAATTGCGCTTAAGTCACGGGAATAACTCTGTGCAAAGCCGGTCGCGTTCTCGTGGTCGTTCTCGTGGTCGTTCTCGTGGTCGTTCTCGTGGTCGTTCTCGTGGTCGTTCTCGTGGTCGTTCTCGTGGTCGTTCTCGTGGTCGTTCTCGTGGTCGTTCTCGTGGTC
>SLPW01000342.1 GCA_007131755.1 Myxococcales bacterium
GACCCCGAGACCGAGACCGACCCCGACCCCGAGACCGACCCCGAGACCGAGACCGAGACCGACCCCGACCCCGAGACCGACCCCGAGACCGACCCCGAGACCGAGACCGACCCCGACCCCGAGACCGACCCCGAGACCGGCCCCACGGTCTGAATGGTAACGACGACGGTTTTATTGAGTGGATTTTGAGCTTGGTGTACAGTGGCTTGTGAACTAGGGCTTCTCCCATTTGCTCATCAGTGAATCTAGCACCGCTTTCGGGTGCCGAGGCAACGGCTGCGCTATCTGCCGGCGGCGCCCCGCCTAAGGACCGCGCGAAGGTGCCGGTGAGCGGGGAAGCACAATGCAATCCCTTCAGATGTGAGTATCGCCTATGGGCGAAGGCACTCCCGAAGCCATCGAAATTCAATGTCCGGGCTGCGAAAGTCGATTTCGGCTGACTCCCAAAAAGGGACGGCTTCCCAGCGGAGATATCCCCTGCCCGAAATGCACGGAGGTAATCCCCGTCAAAGAGGGCAAGGTCGTGGAGAACGATTCCTCTGGCGATGGAGAATCCGCCGACAAAGCGCGCTCCACTTCACTCCCGGGGTTTGGGGTCATGACCCCCACGCGCAAGGCCAAGGTGCCCGCGTCAGACTCCGGCCCGACCACTGATGACGCGGAAGAAGAAGACGATCCCATCGCACGCCTCGAGAGAATGGCCGGGGATCTCCCTGCGGGGTCTACAATGGCCGGACTTCCCGGGGTGGGCAGTTTCCGAGATGGAAGTGCGAATCCCTTCCAGACCTCGCGCACCTCGGACAAGACCTCGGAGGTCGATCCATCTCTGCTGGAAAAGGTGGCCACCGACGGCTCCGATCCGGAAGAGAGATCCTCCGGCGAAGACGGGAGTTCCCCGTCAAAATCCGGGCAGGAGGCGTCTTTCTTGCCTGCCGACAAACAACCCCAGACGTCTCCGCGCCTGATGAGCGGTGAAATGGTGGGACGGCTTGCCGACGAGAGTTCATCTGCCGTCATCGGCACGGATGACCTGCCGGAACAGGACCGTCCCCGACGGCTGAAGCAGGGCTCCGAGCCGAGTCCTCCGAAGAAAGAAGCCCCTGCTAAGAATACTCTTCGTGAGACCGCTGAGAATAAGAGCGTTGCCTCCCAGTTAAGAGAAACGGCGGAGAATAAGCGCGTCGCCTCCGGTCTAGACAGGGCAAGCAAGTCTGGTGCGGAGGCGCGCCGAACCCAAATTGGCCGCCCCGTCACAAGCGGTGGTGACGACGCACCCACCAGGGAGATCAAGAAGGATTCGATCCTGGGAAAGATCAAGACCACGAAGAAATTGGTCGATCCCAACACCAAAGATGACACCGGCAGCGCTTCACAACCAGCGGACTCACAGACAGCCCTCTCTCCACTGGAGCGACTAAAGAAACTCAAAAAACGAAAGGCCGCCGGTTCAGAAAAAGATGAATCAGGAGGGGTATCCACATCGGGTGCCGATGCCGATGGAGGTTCGCTGGCCAAACTCTTCAAGGAAGTGCAAAAAAAGCGTGGTACCGACTCCGGACAACTCAAAGCGAAGCTAAAGACCAACAAGAAGAAATCTGCTTCCTCATTGGAAGGCGACTCCCCAGTAGTCGATGAGGGCGCAGCAGATGCCGACCTTCCCATCGCAAAAGAAGTCGAGATCAGCGAGGGAGAAATCGCCAGCATCGTCGATCGCTCTTCCGGGGCTGACGACGATGACGCCCCACCACCGACGGCCGACGCTCCTGGCGAGGAGGCTTTCGACGATGCCCCGGCTCTCCCTATTCCCAAGGCGACGTCCACTGGAGACGGCGACCATGGCGATCTCTTCGCCGATGTCGACACTCCCGAGTCCAAAGGCGCTGCCGAATCGGGCGCAATCGGTGTGGTCTCTAGAAAGCGCGGTAAGACGACCACCCAGTCGATGCTCGCCAGACTTCAGAAGCAGAAGAAAAGCCACGACGATTCAGTCGAGGCTGGTGCGGCCGGTGAGAAAAGGGGAAGCGGATATATTCGCCTGCCGACCGCAGAGATTCAGGAAGTGCTCGGCCAGGGAGATTTCCGTCTCAAAATTGAGGGGATCATCTACGAGCCCGTCGACAAGGACGGGCTGATTAGACTTATCAAAGGAGGCGTCCTGCTGGGCGCCGAGGAACTGGCCGAGGGCAACGGCGACTGGATGCCCGTCTCCGAACACCCCGTATTCGGAGAATTGCGCCGAAAAATGGCCTCCGAGGCACACCATGTATTGTCGCGACTGGGCCTGCAGAAAAAGAAGGTCGACGACACCGAGGATGCACCTGCATCTCCATCCGCTGATCTGCCGGCTCGGGCCAAGATCGATCCCGAATTTTCACCGGAACCCCCGACGACTAAGGAGCTGGACACCTCGCAGCAGGAAAAGCTCCGCGTCGGCATGACGGACAAGCAGTTCGTCGTCGATGCCGGCGAGATAGATGGCGACCCCAAAGAGAGTTCGCAGAGCGGAGACGAAGAAATTCATATACGGGATGCCGCACCTGAAGCGGCCGCTGCCGACGAACCACAGGCAGACGAAGTCTCCACCGAGGAGGTGGCTTCCCCCTTGGAAGACGAAGCAGAAGACGCCGACACACGGGCTGACAGCGCTGAGCAGGCCCCCCCGAAGGCCCAGGCCACCGCCGATTTGCCGTCGCCGGATCCCGGGCCTTCCGCTGCACCAAAGACACAGGCCGAGTCGCCCTCCGAGCCGAAAGAGCCTGCCCCGCCCCAGGCCGAGGCAGCGCCACCAGACGACGAATTGGAGAGCTTCGGCGATCAGGAATTCATCGATGCCGAGCAAGCCTCGGAGCCCTCCATAGATAGGAAAAAGAGCAAGCTCCCCCTTCTCATGGCTCTGCTGATGATCGTCGCCATCGCCGCCGCCGGGGGGCTCTTCCTCACCGATCAGGGTCAGGAATTGATGGAGCAATTCACCGGCGAATCTGCTGAAGAGCCTTCACAGGAGACAGACCACGCCGACGCCGTGGTCGATCCCGAATTGGCCGAGGCCCTCTCGCAGAGCTCGCAACGCCTCGTCGGTGCCCGCAACGATGCCCGGCAGACCGCCGATGCCATCGCCAACGACCCCTCCGAACCCGGAGCCGATGCCTGGATTCAACAACGGCTCGAGCAGGACGCCTACGCCGACGTCGTCGACCTGATGACGATGCAGTGGAACGAAGGTCGCCGCGACTCTGATTTTCTCAATAATTACGCGCGCGCTCTCATCGAAAGCGGCGCGTATCGCCGGGCACGCCGCGTCGCCCTCGTCGGTCTTCGCGAGGCACCGGACGATGACTTCACCGCCCTGCACCGCCGGGCGATTACCGAAGACGAACGCCTTACGTCCTACGACTTCGTAGCCCTCGAAGATCCGACGGAATTTACGGCTCGCGGGGTCTACGAACAATCCAATCATCGCGGCCTGATCCTCGAAAACCGCGACAAATTCGATGGCACCCTTATCTTCAAGCCCGAGCTCCCGGGTCGACAGAACAACTGGCGCGTCGAAATCGCCGCCTGGCGCTTCTGCGAACTCGTGGTCTGCCATTTCGAAATCTTCGAGGTCCAGCCGGCGGTGATGACCCGTGAATTCGTCGACGCCCTGGGAGGCGATACGGAGGGCTTCGATCAGTTGACGGGGCAGATCAACTGGGCGAGCAGCGAAGACCAGCCGGAAGATGCCGTGCGAGGTAGCCTGGAATATATCCCCGATGCCGAAGCCGTCCCATTTCCATTGGGAGGGCCGGGCCCGTGGCTTCGGGACTGGCGGCGCCTGGTTGCTGCCGGTGGTGCTTCGGCTCAAGTCCTCGAGCAGCCCGTAGAGGAGAACCTGGCAGCCCTGGAGGGAGTCCTGGACGCCCAGCATTACGACGAACTCTTGGAGGTCATGCAGGGACAGACCACCTCCGATCTGGCACGCCAGATCTCGGCGCTCATCACCTTCGACTTTCTGTTCAACAACCCTGATCGCATCGCCCGTATCAACGCTCCCGGCTCCGGAATCAACAAGCCCTTCGTCGATTCCACAATGATCGCACGCCACAACGGCGACGCCTTTTCTCATCTTCGGATCTCACGGCGCGTAGAAGACCGCTTCGGGTGGACGACTCGCCACAGTCGCAGTACGGTGGCCTCGATTCGCGCGCTGGATCGCGAGATTTTGGCTGAAGTTCTCTTTCCGGAACCCACGGCATCGGAGACTCAACTCGTCGACGCCATCTGGCAGCAACGAAACGCGCTGCGCGACCGCATCGACGACCTGATTCGTCGCCACGACGAGGACGAAGTCCTTCATTTCCCTTAACTTCTGCATGCTCTCCATATGACCAAAATCTACTTTGGCTGCGACGAAATCCCCCGTCACTGGGAACAGTATTTCGCGCTGTGTAACGCCATCGAACTCGATCTCGAACAACTGGACAACCTCCCGAAACGGGAGACCCTCAACGGGTGGCGCGTCAAATCTCCCCGGGGATTCGCCTTTATCCTGCGCGTCGATCGAAGCGTGGAGGCCGAGCTCATAAAAAGCGCCGGTGCCGACAGCTCCGAGCTCAGCGAGGGGCTTCACCAGGGCCTCGAGGCCACTCTCCAGCGCGCCTCCGCCCTCGCCGCCCGCGCCCTTCTGATCCGCACTCCCCTGTCCTTTTCGCCGGGTCAGACGGAGCGACGGCTTCTGGAGAAACTTGGCGAGCGGCTGGCCGAAAAATTTTCGCGCCCCGTCATCTGGGAGGCCAGCGGCCCCTGGGATACGGAATTCACCCGCCAATGGGCCGCCGAACGCGGCCTGACCTACGCCTACGACCCCTTCCTGGCCATTCGCGACGAGATCGGCTTTCTCCACGGCGACGGAGCTTTCGTCTTGAGCGAACGAGCCGGATTGCGCCGCGAATTCGACCGCTACGACGTGCGCCGCCTTCTGGACAACCTGGGCTCCTACAATCGAGCCTTCTTCATGCTCCGTGGCCGCTTCAAGTGGGAGTATGCAAGAGTCTTCGGAGAATTTTTGGGCTACGGTGACTGAACGTCAACCCTGCAAATGGGCGTCCATTAACCTCATCTGAGGGTCTCCCTGCGTAGTGGGTGGATCGCCGAGTTCATCGAGAGATACGGGACTGGTGTCGATGGGCGTTCCCATCTCGAGCAATATATTTTCGTTTTTGCTCTCTATGGTGGCTCCCAACTCCACTCCGAGGACGTCCAATCCGTAGCCGTCGGAGTCCACCGAGGTATCCGTGACCTTGACGCCGAAGACTTCCGAGGCGCTGTCCCCGGCGTCTTGTGCAGCCTCGTAGAGGTCTTCTAGACTAAAGTCTCCCTGAATGACGCCCTGTGAGAGATCATGTGCGGAGATGCCCATGGCCTCCGCAAGCGGTTCCACGTCGTGGATGGCCAGCTCCATCGTCACTTCCCGATTCAGACCGAAGGTCTCTCCCTGGAGTTGCCCCTCGACGAATAGGGCTTGGACCCTGCGATCGCGAATCTCCATTCCCGCCATAAGCTCGGCCTCGACTTCGACGCCGGTGCCGATTTTTCCTCCGCTGACTTCGCTGAGAAATTCTGCGGCCATCTCCGCGTCGTCGTCGGACATGGAGGCGATCAATTCCTCCATCATCCCCTTCGGCATCTGCACGAAGGAGCCAAACGAAAACTCCCCGCTCATCCCCGCCGATAGGCGGTATGTCGGTCCGTCGGCGCGTCGTACCATTTCAAACTCCCCTCGATATCCCGACTCCGCACTGACGTCGAAAAATTCCGGGCCGATGCCGGCATCCACGAATGCCTCGGCTCCCACCGTCGCGCGCGTCAGATGATCCTCGGCCCGATCCATGAGTCTCGAGGGACGAAGACTGAGTTGATTGGCCAGCACCAACTCCGCCATCAACTCCCGCTGTTCCGGCCGGCGCATGTCGAAATCAAACTGCAGCGCCACGTCTCCCCGGCCTCCGACGCCCACGCTGCCCCCCTGCTCCTGGACATCCTTTCCCAACAACGCCGAGCCCTCCACCTGTCGAAATACCGTCAGCGTCATGCGATTCGGATCATCTTCTGCGCGGGCGATCTCTACTGCTGCTCCAGCCCCCACGCGCCCTCCCAGCTTCACCGCTCCTCCTACCAGAAACTCTCCTTCTAGAACCAACGACTCCCCGGGCTCGATCTGTTGTACCCACTCGTCGAAATTACCCTTCGTGGGAAGCCCCGGGGTCTCCGAGAAAAACTCCGCCATCTCCACCGTTCCCTCCACGCCGCGGCCCATGGCACTGATCGCCCATCGTGCACCGACGTTGGCTGTGTGAGCGGGCGGTCCCAGCGCGTCGAGCAGGACATTCTCCACCCTAGAGCCGGCACCGAATTCGGAAATCTCCTGAAGCACTCCCCCCGTCTTCTCGAGGCCGTCACGGTACTTCAACAATTCCTTGGCCGTCACGTCGGCCACACCGTTCAACACTCTATTTACTCTGTCCGCCACCGCCGCCCTTCCCTTGACCTCCAGATGCTCCAGATCCTCCGCCATGAGCTCCAGGGCGTCCCGGGCCACCGGGATATCCGACTGGATACGATCGATGCGCTGCTCGATGCGTTCTTTGAGATCGCTCACCGGCGATGCCGCATGCTCCAGGGCAGCACGAACGTTGTCGGGGTGATATCGCTCGACCTCCTGACGCACCTTCGTCTGGACGCCGATACGTGTCTCTTTGACGGAGTCCAAGAACTTCTCTCCAGGATCGAACCACTCCGTCATCCTCCCCATGGCCTCCGTGGCCCCGTCGTGGACCGGGCCGGCGACGGCTCGGGTCACCGACGGTTTCGCATCCATCAATCGACCCTTAGATTCACTGGCGCTATCCAAGAACCCCTTCCCCACCGCTGTTGCCGTCTCCCAGCGATCCGGCTTTTCCGTTTCCACCCGGCTTTCACCCTCGGTCCTGGAAGCCGACTTGTCGTCCCCTTTCGACTCCGTGCGAAACTCCGCCGCCATGGAGGAGAGATTCGAGATGATCCGTGCCATAATTTTCCCTTCTGTCGTCGAGTCAGAGTGATCCCCCCTATCTCTGTTATCGACGATTCCCGGAAAATTTTGCGTAGTGATCCTCGAACTCGGGACTCCGAGGGCGATGGCGGTCGGCCATAGAAGGCATAAACAGCCCAGCGCGCCGCCTCAAAACCCTCATCAAACTCCGACAACGAATAGGGTCATGACGACGTGGCTACCGCGATCAACTCCACTCACAGACATCCGTCGCTATTCGATCCGTCTTCGTGAAAGATAAAGTCTTCGTGGCACATGGAAAACCCGGGACAGTCGTCGTCGTCGTCGCACTCCTGGATGCACACCTGGAGCGCCGAGCAACCGTATCCATCGGGACAGGAGTCGAGGTCATCCATGCAAGTCGAGGTGCACACCTTGCCGTTCGAGGTTTGCATACACGCCGATTGCGACCCGAAGCTGCAATCCTTACTCGTCTCGCAAGAATCGCCGTAATCGCCACTGCCCACACCCACGTGCCAGCACTCACTGCGACCATCGCCGTTTGCGTCGTAACACTCGTATCCGTCGCGCGGACAATCGGCGTTGGAGGTGCAACTGGCCACACAGGCCATATTAAACATATTCCCCGTACCGCTGAGCAGGGGATCATCGTTAATACAGTGGCTTCCCGCCGGACATTGGGCGTCGGAACTGCAACCCCAGATATGGCAATATCCCCCGTGGAGTCCGAAGATGTCCTCGTGACCGCAGCGCGGCAGCAGGATTCCATCGTCGGAAGCTTCCCCGCATTGAGAGTCATCTGTGCAGGCTTCGCCGATCATCTCATTCTCCACGTCGGGGATACAGGATTGGACGAAGCCAGATAATTGCTCTCCACAGCGCCATCCCTCGGGACAGGAGACTCCGACATTGCCGCAATACCTGGTGCAGAATCCCGGATCGTCGGGGTTGTCGTAGTCCTGCCGGCAGATGGCGTGCTCGCCGACGCCACCGCATTCGGTAGCCGAGTCGCATTCTTCGCCGAAATCGCGGTCGCCCGTGCCGATATGCCAGCACTCGGTTCGACCGTCGAAATTTATGTCGTAGCAGCCATATCCTTCGCGAGGACAGTCGGAGTCGTCCTGGCAGTCCAGCACGCAATACTGGAAGGGAATGAACGTCCCCGTCTGATCGAAGAGATCGTGTTCACCGGAGCAGCGCGCGCCGTCGGGACAATCGCTGTCTTCCGTGCATCCGTAGGTGCAATACCCTCCGGGCATGGAAGC